>DAOUVS010000057.1 GCA_030667525.1 Candidatus Zixiibacteriota bacterium
AAAAATCAAACTCAAGGAAAAAAAAACTGTTGACAAATTTTGATTATATCGAATTACCTTTAAATAGAGGACTAAAATGGTCTCCTTGTAAAAGGATAATGATGAACTTTTACTTGTTTAACAGAGTTAAAAATTATAGTTGTAAAGGTAGCTATAGATGTAACCGTTGTTGCTGTGGCTGCAGCCCAAGTGGCCGAAAGGAGCTGTATCATGCCTTGGCTCGCAAAAATGGTTCTTTAAAAATCACTGAGTCTTCGGTTTTTATCATCGCGGTCAAGTCGTAATTCTTGTCCTGTTCTGTCTCGGGTTTTTATAACCCGGTATTTTAAACATGCAATATGATTATTTTTCTTGCATAATATCTTGTCCATATGTATATTATATTCATCAAAAGAGTCTAAGTTTGTAAGGTGGGGAAAATGCAAATTAAAAATCACAATTCAGTTTTATTAACGTCGGTTCTATTGGTTGGATTGCTTTTGATTTCAACCACAGCCTTGTATGCCGACGACACCCGCGCACCGCTTGGAGCGTGCTGTATGGGAATGGATACTCAGGATCAATGTCTTTATCTTGAAGAAGATGAATGTATCATGTTCGAAGGTTTCTGGTTGGGCGAAGATTCCAACTGCGATGACTGTGGTACAGAAGATTATGGGGCCTGTTGCATTAAACTTAATGACAATATTACCTGTTTGATGACAACTCCCGAAATATGCGCCACTCAGTTAGGTTGGACCGTATTTCGCGGGTATGATACTGACTGCCAGGAGGGCGGATGTATTCCTGATTGTGGTGATCTCAATTTTGATGGTGGTGTCAACATTCTTGATGTGCTCTATTCGATTAGTCTCATATATAAATGCGGTCCCAGACCTTTCATGGAGGAGACGGCCGATGTCGATGGCAATGGGTATATCAGCATTCTCGATGCTTTATATCTGATTGTTGCTATTTATAGAGATGGCCCTGACCCGATTTGTCCCGGATTACAGCCAACAAGATGCGATTATCAGCTTATTACTACTACCCGGGATTGCGAATAAAATTATTAAGTCGAAATCTCTGAAAACGGTTTCGACAAATTCGGCAAAGAATTAAGTTCTAATTGTGCACGGCAGAGCAGACGTTTGCCGTGTTATTTTTTTACCGATTGCAAAGACAGCAGAATCAGGTTATCACTGTTTTAAATTTAACATCGACGTTGGGTTGGTTTGACAGATAATGAAAATGCAGATGCTCAACTATCTGCCCGGCCAAAGCACCATTATGCAAAACCAGTTTGAAATTATCCTGCAGTTTTAATTCTTTTGTAATCATCCGCACTGTCTCAAATATTTTGAGGGTCAAATTGTCGGGCAGGTCCATAATCCGGGAGCAATGAAATTTCGGTGTCACCAGAAGATGCACTATAGCACGGGGATTAAAATCGGCAAAAACGATTATATCAGAATCCTCAAAAATAATTTTGGCGGGCGCTTTATGCTCGGCGATTTTACAAAAAATACATGACATGCTGAATAATAGCGGAATTATTAGGTGATTGTAAATATAATTTTGGAAATTTGCAAATGAATATATTATAATTTAGCCGACCCACAGCAAGCTGTGGGGCACCCGCTTGAAAAATGTGTCGAGATTGTCGCACTTCGTTCGCAATGACGGGAAGAGGCTTATTGCATAAAAAAAGGAAGTTTCGAAAAGGGAGGAGATTCGAAACTTCCTTTCATTTATTATCTCCCAAATGGTGCTATTGGGAAATAATATTTAGATATTAGGTCTGAAACAGGTATTGCAGTTTCATAAAAAATTGCCGCGACGACATCTTCCATTCAGAAATATCATCCGTTGTATTGGTAAAGTTATTGTAATTGTAAGATGAGCCAACATAAAAGACAGAAAACGGGCTGATTCTGTAAGTTATCATTGGATCAATATTCCATGTTTCGCTAAAATCGTTGTACTGGACTACTAATCTTAAAGCAAGTTCTTTGCTGGCCTGAAAACGAAATCGAGTCCGGGAAATATACCCTTCATATAATTCTTCACCGGTAACATTATGGGTCATTCTGGCATAATTAAAATTGGGCTCAATTATTAATCTGTCAAACGGTTTCAGATCAAGAGAAGCATTAATAGTCGTTCGATCGCCCCGAACCTCATAATATCGATGCACGCCCAAATTTCTCCCGACACTTAGTCCCATTTCGATCTTGTCGCCAAATCTGCTATGCAGATTTAAATTGGCGTGCCATAGATTATCATAATCAATTCCGCTCCATGATTCGGAACTTGCTCCATAAGATAGATTAAAATATGTTTGGGCAAATCTAAGGTTCCCGTCGAGGGCAAAGTTTAAGTGGCGCCATCTTTCGACATCCTGATAGGTCCATCTTCGGTCAGTATAAAACTGCGGCGAAATACGCTCCAGCAGTCCATCTTCAAAATAGAAATTGTAGTTTGTATAGAATGATGCGTTATGATAGTTAATCCAGGGATCGTATCCGGTTTCGGTTCTGTATTCGGGATGAACAGTATTATAATCAAAGGTGAAGTTCCAGTTCCGTGCCCGGCGTCTGAATTGTGAAATTAGCGCACCGCCAGAAAATGTTTCACCATCAAAGATCGCCGTGTGATTTCCCTCATCAAAATCCATTCCATCCAAGTGAGTTGTATATTCTGGTTTGTTTGGTTCTTTGGTCCAGGTATTAAGGAATTGTCCAACAATGCTGTAGTTTTGAGAAAGCCTGATATCCCCGTCAAGACCGACAACCGTACCATAGCCATCACCTTCAAAGCGACGATCCGAGATTATAAATCCTGCCCGCGAATTATTTCCGAATGATTTCACCGCTCTTAACACATTCACATAACTTTCACCGGCTAGCACCAGCGGACCGCTTTCATCAAGCGGAATCATATAAGGCGTATTTTCATCGAGAGCAGACATAAATCCAAAACTAAACCCTTCTCTTCGACCGGTGAGTTTGACGGCATATAATGGATCGTTCACAGTTCGGGTATAAAATGAGTTAAACAAGGTTCTAAACAGATCGCTGCCCTCCTGAAAGAAAGGTCTGCGTTCCGGATAATAAAGGGCAATTGTTGTATTAACATCGATCTGCGCTGCATCAGCTTCTATCTGACTGAAATCAGGATTGTAGTATGCTTCAATGGTAACATCGGATGAGACCGAGTATTTTCCGCCGAGTGATAATTCTCCATCCGCCTTTTCATTGTCAAAACCGGAAGTCGGGTCACCCATACTTGACAGAGCGCCCGATTGATTAGCGACCAATGTCGGCAGAATTTCGAGACCTTTGCCCGGGGAGACATTTTTTATACCATCAACGGTTCCCCACTGGCAGGGCCAGCATTGTTCATTGCGGTCATACGCGGCCCATGAATACTGGTTATAACTTTCGCGCGGTCGATTACGCCAAAAATCCATTTTCCAGCTCTGGACATCTTTGCTTGGAAATCGCATACTGGAAAACGGAATTGCCATTTCCACATGATAGCCGTTTTCGGTGATCTTTGCGGCGGAGCGCCAGACAAGATCGAATCCGGAATCTTCGCCCTGAACGCTGGTCCAGAGATTGTCTTTCTGCACTCCATATGGATTTACAAAAAACTCATACGCCCAAGTTGCCTCGCCATAAGTATCAAGCAGCAAACAGACGGCATCATCAGAATAAAATTGATCCCGCTGGCACATCGTTGCTCGTATTGTCGAGGGATCATCATAGCAGACAAAAGCGACATACAGATTTTCATCATCGTAGGTGATAAAGGCTTCGGTTTCCACCTCCGGTTTCACCATATCACCCGGATTGCGCTCCACAAAATTATCAACCCGGCTGGCAGATTTCCAGACGGCATCATCCAGAATACCGTCAATTTTGATTGGCGTACTTGTTCTTGTTACTTCCAGCGTCGGTTTATAAACCGGCTGAAATGTTTTTGAGGCCAAAGCCGGGATGCTACCGATTAGCAATATCAGCATCAGCATCGACCAGGCTAAGACTCTTAGACTTAACGACTGTTTCATTTCCAAAACCCTCCAAAATAAAAAAAATGTTCATACGTTCTTTAATCGTTGAACATTTCATTTTCCTTTTACTGTTTTGATTCTGCCTGGAATCAACAGTATTGCCTAAACAGCGATGCCTAATTAATCGCCATCTGCTTTTAACTACGCTTAAAACGTTTTCCTTGTTTCATTTGTTTAATGGAAAGTGAAATTCTTTCAGAGAATTATTAGAAATATTGATTTTTATGACAAAATCGGCGATTGCTTTACTGATCTCGTTATAACTAAATGCCGGTTAATAGGTTAGCCGGATGGTGATTTTAGGGGCAATTAGGTTCAGGGCCGGATTTGTATTTGTAATTAATCAGAAAAACAATATCGAGAATATTTATTGGGTCGATACCATCGACATCGCCAAGTCGCAGGATATATGGCTCCAGGCCCGATTTGTATTTATAATTTATCAGATAAACAATATCCAGAATATTGATATTTCCTTCATTGTCAACATCACCGCAGATATAATGGCATGGGTCGGGAGGATAGCCAATAAGCTCCAATGCGCATCCACTGGAACCATCTTCTCCGTTAAAATGCGGATCATACAGGACTGTTGAATGGTCAGTCGGAAGCCGCAGGAGGGCATTAGTGGCGATTTTTCCTGTATTTCCGTCAACGACGTCGGGAATAATTGTCATTGTAATATCGCCGAGCAGTTCGGCTTGAAGAGTAGCTATTGCCAGTTCAACGGTTCCGTCGGCGATGACTATTTTCAGTTCATCCATTGGGTCTGTTAACAGCAGATCCTTTGGTCCAATAACATCAAAATCGGTCATCGGCGGGATGCGGGGATCAAATAATCTGAAATTATACATATAACGGCTTTCGGAACTTCCTTTTTTGGTGCCGGGAACAAAACCATATATGGCATTATCCATTAGAGCTCCCAGAGCGATATAACCATGCTGTGGAATCGGTTCAAGATCGAGAATCGGCCCTCCTGAATATGTAAAGGCGCCTTCAACGACTAATCCCCCAAAAGGAGAATCAACCAGCCAGAAAATATAACCGTCCTCAGTTCCGACATACAATCGCGGTAAACCGTCACTAAATGCCACCCCGGGAAGCTCGGTCGCGCAAGTTGCTTCGCCAAACATGGCAGGTGTTTGTGGCAGACTGATAGTTTCCCATTCACCCGCCGTTATCGGTGTGCCGTCAAGTTCATAAGTCAGTGGAAAATGATACATAGTATAATCAGACATAACTATAAACGGGCTCGGTTCAACACCGCGGGTAATATTCGGCATAAAATGTTTTGACCAGAGAATTGCGGCAGGAGATTGATCATCGGGCGGCAGGCTCAATTTTAGGGTTGTACCCAGTTGGGCACCATGTAAAGAATTAAGAGTTTTAATTGAGATAAAATATTCTCCCGATAATATGTCCCGGGAAAGATGAAACGGTGACGGTTCCACTCCGCGAGTTTCACCAATGGTAACATCGGTCATGTCGATATAAAGATATTCTTCTTCTGCATGTATTGATGATGCTGTGATAACTAATAAAAATATAACCGGAATAATCAGATGAATGGACAAATCCTTACGCATTTTGCCTCCGTGGATGATAATAATCTATTGTTTGCGAGTAACTTTATGATACTTTTTTAAATATAAGCAAATTGCCGGTTTTGGCAAGAATTAAGTGATGATAAATTATTAAGAATCTGATATTAGAAATATATAAATAAGCCTACATATTCCCCAGATTAGTTGGTCCCATAAGTTTTGTGAAATGCTCGAGAAGGGTCAGATTAAATGCACCTTTATCGAGATACATCTCTTTTAGAGCTGGAAAAGAATTGACTGCTTGCTTGTAGGACCTTTCGGTAGTCATGGCATCGAAAACATCGGCAATCGCCACAATTTTGCCGTATGGGTGGATTTGATCCGCCGTTAGTCCGTCGGGATACCCGGTGCCGTTTTCTCTCTCGTGATGCTGTAAAATAGCGTGATATGAATCTGCTGAAATCATATCGGTTTCTTTCATGATGTCATAGCCCCATTTGGGATGTTTTTTTATAAACCCCATTTCCATTGCTGTCAGTTTTCCCGGTTTGTTAAGAATCGCCTCGGAGACTTTTGTCTTACCGACATCATGCAGTAGGGCGCCGGTTCCAATTTTATCAAGTTCCAATTGGTTGTCGATACCGGAGAAACGGGCCAGGCCAATCGCCAAAGTACAGACATTTATCGAGTGTGTATAAGTATGATAATCAAACGACATCATTTGAATCAAATTATGAAAAGTGCTTTTTCCTTTAAGAATAAACGAAACCGTATTTTCCACCATCTCCTGACTGCGTTTGATATTTTCCTTCAAAGTAGGATTTTTTAAGACATCTTTAACCATTAGTTTGGCATTATCATAAATAATACCGGCTTTGGCGCTTTCCGGGATAGTAGGATCGTTTATAATTTGATGAATGTTTTTTTCTATGTAATGCTGATACTTATGCTGATTTTCTGAAGAGATATAAAGCTTATTAATATTGTTTTGAATTAGAGTTTTTCGATTTTTTTCCTTAAATGGAAGGTTTGTCCCTCGATACAAAACAAAATTATTTGATTTTCTAATATATAGGTCAAAATCAAGCATGCTGTCAACTCGCAATGATTCGAGATATATTGCGTGGTAACTATCTGCTTCAACTTTTTTTTCTGTTTGTGTAATCATACTTCAGATGCGACTCTTATTCTACTTTCTGCACGGTTATATCTTCTTCAAAAAGAAGTCTGATTATTTCGTTATGAGATTGTAATTTGGATAAAAATTCAAATCCGGTTTGATAAGATTCCTGGTCGTCAATTTTTTTGCTCCAGAGCGACCGGGCATCAACAACCAATTGATCGCATCCTTTTATTTCTTTGGGTAGATCGATTCTTAGTTTAAAAATGACACCTTTTTCCAAAGCATCTTCGCTTTGAAGTCTCATGCCGTCAGAATTCAGGTCAATTAAATGTCCGATTGATTGGTTGATATTCAGGTCAATGACATCAAACTTTTTGGAATTAGATGATCCTCGGCGCTGATAATACTCAGCTGTTTTCCATCTTTGATTTTGTCTTTGTTCATCCATCGCCAACTCCTTTTGATTAACATTACATAATCAAAAATCCTATTTTGATGGTTGAATATATACATAACCTAAAGATGATATCCCCACATTCAATATAGATAATCGACAATACAGTTTATATTCTTAACCACCCTAAATCCGATTAGAATACTATAAAAAGAATGATTATTACCATGTATTATGCGTATTATTTTGTGGCCCAACCTCTTAGGTGAATTTATGGGGAATGTGTTATTTTTTGTCCTGTACTAAAATAGGGCATCTTGATAAAAAATCGACGCTGGATTGACTGCTGAAATTATATTCTAAAAATTCCAGACCAAACCGACGTAAGGAATCCCTGGAAATATGGCATCTTCATCAAGAATATTGGCAAAAGCGATATCGGCTGATAATTTTTCTCCGAAGAATCTTAAACCGTATGATATAATGGCGTCATCAACTCCCGGTATTATCCAATTTTCACTGACAAATGATATTTTTCGCGTAAATCTCCATTCGCCACCCAAAATAACAGCTGGTTTGTCGCCCAGCTTGCCGTCTGCATATCCATAACCTAATCCAAGAGTGAGACTCTTATCATCGGAGCCAATCGTTCCCATGGCATTTATGATTCCAACTGTTACCGGATCGTCAACCGGGACGGTAATAAACATGCCGCCTATTGCGAAATCAATCGGCCCGTCAGAGTTTATACCTATTTTGGGACTCACAATTATAAGCTGCTCATTCAGGCTGAGTCCGGGGAAAATAGAAATGCCGGCACTAAGAGTAATATTGTCGGTTAATCCATACGCAGCCCCGGCTAAAAATAACCAGGTATCATAGATATAACCCTGTCCCTTGTTCAGCATGCGACCGGTTGGGGCAATATATAATCTGGTTCGGTTAGGATTTGGAAACCAATATTTGCCATCTTTGAAAGATTTGTCTTCCACTTCTTTGATTTCCATGATTTTATCGATTGAGATGGTCATCTCGCCAAGATCAGATTGGAATTTAATTTCGTTATGTATAATTTGAGTAATTCGGCCAACCAATGTTGAGCCATCATTAAGCGTAATAATCTGAATATTATCTGCTTCTGGAATTTTCATATCTTCTTTGGTAACTTCACCAAAGGAAGTTGATGCCAATATAGCGATAATCAAAATACCAAAACAAAACTGTTTGAGAAGATGGTTACACATGATTCGCCCTCATTCTTTATTATTCTCGATTTTTTAATTTCCTTCCGCCCTTTTGGATGGTGGCGGATATTATTCAACTGTTAAATAAAATGAGATGAATCTATTGAAATGTCAATAGAAAATATAAATTTAAGGAGAGGGAATAACTAACTATTTACGTTCGTCGGAGAATATCGATTCTCTGGCAAATTTTTGAATTCTATCGATAATATCAAAAGAAACCGATTGAAATTTATAGCCGGTCTCACAAAAGCCGTTGCTGTCATCCTGATTACACCACATACTGGTGGCGCTGAGTACGATATGTTTCCGGTCGTCGACTTTGAAAGGAAAGATTACTCTGAATTTATAATTTTTACCCGGTTCAACTGGTTTGTTGCCGGCAATCATCATACCTTCGGTAGTTATATTATCGAGATGTCCGGCCAGATCGCCGCCGGACTCGTCAAATATATTAACATACTCTGAAGTATATCTTCTTTTTAATTTTCTTCGTTCAGCCATAATTATATTTTGCTAATCCTATATATATCAAAAGAATAGCTACTTTTTATTTTTCGGCAATATTTATCCAACCTTAATGTAATTAGTTTTATAAATGGCCGAAAGGAAATATTGATTTTGATCAATAAGCCTGTTATCTCCCCTCATCTATTTGGCTCAAATTCGTTTCCTATATTTCTTTCTTTTTGCTGATTAGATAATATATTTTGTTAAATTGTTAGTCAACATAGTTTTCCGTAAATTTTTGACTATCTTTGGAGTTGCAATATCGATAAATAAAACAAAACTATATAAGTAAACCCTGAATAATAATGGTTATCTTTATATTTATCAACGGTGTAACATTATTTTATAATGGTCGTCTATTTTATTAAATAAAGAAAAGGTCTATAAAATGTCAAAGGAAGATAATGAAATTATTAAAGGCGAGATGCTGCTTTCGCAGGCAGATCCAAAATCACTGATCGGTAAAATTATTCTATTCCCTTTACTAAGAATTATTATAGCAATATTATTTATAACTCCTGTTGGGATTCTACATTTTCTTTTTGAATCTGAATTAAAGCCGCTCATTCCGGAGCAATATAAAACATTAGCAATTGGTCTTGATGTTGTAATCGGGTTTTTTCTGTTTATTTTCCTTTATAGACTTTACGCCAAATTTATAGAAAAACGAGTGGCCCTTGAATTTTCCTTTGGTCATGGAATCAAAGATTCATTCTATGGCCTGATTCTGGGTGGCGGATTAATGACAATTATAATTCTGCTTTTGGCTTCCCTGGGATATTATAAAATTGATATTTTATTTCCTGACTGGACTGTTGCTTTCAAGGGGCTTTTTTCTATGGGAATGGCTGCTTTTGTCGAAGAGCTTTTATTTCGCGTTATTGTTTTTAAGCTTACTGAAGAATTTTGCGGGAGCTGGATCGCACTTATTACCAGCGTTGTTTATTTTGGGTTTGCTCATGCCGGAAATCCAAGTGCTACTTTGTGGACATCTGTTGCGGTTGGCGTCGAAGCGGGAGTTTTATTAACGGCAGCTTTTATGTTGACCAGAACAATATGGTTTCCGCTGGCAATACATTTTGGCTGGAATTATTTCCAGGCCAAAATTTATGGTGTTACCACTTCAGGTATATCAACTAAGGGTTTGATTGTTCCCGCCATTGAGGGACCGGAATGGCTGACCGGTGGAACTTTTGGAGTTGAAGCATCGGTTGCCGCGGTTCTGTTATGTTTGGCAGCCGCACTCATTATTCTCAAAATGGCGATAAAAAATAATCAGATTCTTACTCCTATGTGGCAGAGAAGAGGAGTCTCTCCACTGCCCGATTTTGCCCCAATCCCATAATTAACAATGATTTAGATTGGAATATTTGTTGCCTGTTTGGTTGAAGTATAAGGTACTTGATTTCTCCCTATACTTTGTTTTTGGATTGACCAATTTCTATTCCGAGCAGGTCAGTTTCCGTCCTATTATTAATCTGCCGGTTAATTAGCTTAACTAAAGTGCGAATATATAAGTGTATAATTTATAGACCTGAGACAGGGTTAGCCAGTTGGGAACTGACTTCATTGAGGATATAAACATGCACGACTGTTCAAAAATCGGGAAATTTTCCGGATTTAGCCTTCTATTGGTTTTTCTATTAATATCCGTATCTCCCACACATCTGCTCGCACAGGATGTTGCTGTAGGACAAGCACTGGCAACAGTTTTGGCATCCTTATCAGTTTCCGCTGTTCAGGATTTGGATTTTGGAAATATATTGCAGGGTGTAACCGAGACGGTTACCAGAACCGATGGTGTCAGGGCAGGAATATTTCAAATAGTCGGTGAAAGTGTGACCAACAGTGAGGTATCGATGCATTTTCAATTACCCGATTATCTGTGGAACAGTACACCGGCCAGTCAGGATCGGCTGGTTATCTATTTCCAGAATACGCATTGTACTATTGATACTACAAATGGAACCCCTCTGGCTCCGGGAGGAGGAGCGTTAGTTGGAGAAAATCCGCATAGTCTGCCTGATACCGGAATTGGTGGTACCGATGGAGTTATACGGATTTATCTGGGCGGATCGGTCTATCCATCCGTTGATCAAAGAGCCGGAGCTTATTCGGCCGATATTATTTTAACCGCGGCTTATACCGGCGATTGATATAGAGTGAATAAAAAACTGATAATTAAAAGGAATTGGAGAAAATAGATGCATAATTACAGAAAACTAACTTTGATAAAAATAGCGATGCTGGCAATTATGTTTGTTTTTATCTTTTCGATCTCGAGTGCTCAGGATGTGACGACCGGGCAGGCTGTCGCCAATGTTTTGGCAATTCTGGCGGTATCATCGGTGCAGGATCTTGATTTTGGAAATATTCTTCAGGGAGTAACCGCGACAGTGGCACGAACCGATGCGGCCAATTCCGGCATCTTTCAGATTTCGGGCGAGGGGATAGCCAACAGCGAGGTCTCCATGTATATGCAGCTCCCCGCTTATCTCTGGAATAGTATCCCGGGCAGTCAGGATCGATTGACTATTTATTTTAAAAATACCGATTGTACTATCGATTCAACTAATGGTACTCCCGACGTACCCGGCGCAGGAGCGCTGGTTGGAGAGGATCCCCATAATATCCCAGATACCGGAATCGGCGGTGCTGCTAATTTAATCAGAATATATCTGGGCGGAGCGGTATATCCTACAGTCGATCAAAGGGCTGGCGCCTATTCGGCCGATATTATTCTAACTGCCGCATACACAGGAGATTAATACTCTCTCAGTTTAGTCTCCACCGTATTCTTCTCTTATATTTCTTTTCTTTCTTAGCATAATATTTGCTGATTATCAATGTGTTAATTATATTATATAAGTTATTCGTGTGAGGTGTAATAACTTATAAAAATTACAGAGGTGATCTGTCATGAAAATATTGAATATTTCTGCTATTATTCTTCTGTTTTTTGTATTTGTTTTGCCATCATATGCGACCACCATCAAAGTTCCGTCAGAACAACTTGATATTCAGGCCGGAATTAATGCTGCCGCCAATGGGGATACGGTTATGGTAGCGCCCGGAACGTATCGGGTCAATCTTGATTTCAAGGGCAAATCAATCACCGTAACAAGTGAGGCGGGGCCGCTTCTAACTATTTTGAAACCATATACAACCGCTTTACCGATAGTTACTTTTACAACCAGCGAATCGCCTTTGGCGGTTCTGGAGCGGTTTACTCTTAAAGAGAGGTACAGCAAGCCGGCCATTCAGATTTATAACAGTTCACCGCTTATCAGGGACAATATTTTTACAGATGATGGCGCATATTATGGCGGTGGAATTGTATATATCAGGGGAAATTCATCCTGTACTATCCAAAGAAATCTGTTCTATGATAATCAGGGAGCCTATGCTGTTATCTGGGAAGATTCTGATTCTCCGACATGGGTGCTAAATAATACTATTTATGGCGGTCGGGCGGGACTTCTCCTGTGGGGTTCATCAACAACAGCTTATGGAAATACGGTAACCAATTGTGATATGGGTGTTTCGGCGGTATCTAACGCCAATACCGCCTACAATAATATTTGGGGCAATGGCACCGATTGGTCATTTGGTTCTCCGGGGCCGATGGATGTTACCCTAAATCCAGGCTTTGAGAATCCTGCAATTGGAAATTTCAGCCTGAGTGAGGGTTCATTCCTGATTGACTTTGGTCATCCTGATGCGGCTTATTATGATCCTGATGGAACCAGAAACGATATTGGAGCTGTTCCTTTTGATCAGCGGACACCGCTGGCTATAAATTTGCACCTGGAAAACTATGAAGTGACCAATGTCCTGAATCATTACCCAACATTTTTCTGGAAATTTTATGATCCGGCGCCGACCCAAGTTGCCTATGAAATTGAAGTTGGTTCTGACAACGAATGGACGGCGGCCGAATTCTGGTCTTCTGGTGAGGTTTCATTGTCCGATACATTTGTTACCTATAACGGGGCCGCTCTCGATAATGGCACGACAAATTATTATAGGGTCAGAGTTAATAATGGAACCGCTTGGGGAATCTGGGGTGAGTCAGTTTTTCGGATTAATTCAATCCCTACCGCTCCCAATCTGGCTTATCCTATTGATCAAGAGATCACTTCAATGTTTGGTGTTTGCTTGTCGGTTGAGAACTCCTTTGATGCCGAAGGTGATGATCTTACCTATGAATTTCAGATTTATTCCGACGCCGGAATGGGAACGGTAGTAGAAATAATTGAAGAAATTCCTGAACAAAATGATAACACTAAAACAGAAAAGATTTCCAATTTAGATAGTGACACAGAATACTGGTGGCGATGCCGGTCATATGATAGTTATGAATATTCGGCCTGGTCCGATTTGAATTCATTTGTTACCCGGTCACCATTGGTTATCAGAGTTCCTGCCGAGCAATCAACTTTGCAGGCAGGGATCGATGCCGCTGAGGAACTCGATACGGTTCTGGTAACGGCAGGTACATATTCCGGCGACGGCAACAGAGATCTGAGTTTTAATGGAAAAAATATTATTATTTTGTCTGAAAGCGGACCAGAAGTAACAATAATAGATTGCGGCGGAGAGCCTGATTCGTATCAGGGATTTGTTTTTGACAATGGTGAAGATAGCACTTCGGTTGTTGATGGTTTTAGCATTACAAATTCTTACTCCCCAATGCTTTGGAACGAAGCAGCTATTATATGCCAATCTTCGCCAACTATCAAAAATTGCCAGATATCCGGGAATATTGGGGATGGAATATTATGCTCCTACGGCGCCGCGCCAAAAATAATAGACTGCATAATTTCCGATAACACCGGAGCCGGAGTTAGAGCTGGCTGGAGCGATTTAACTATGAGCGGCTGTTTGATCTTTGGTAACAGCTTAGATGGATTTAGTATCAATTATGGTGCCATAAATATCTCCAACTGCACTTTTGCCTACAATGCAGGAGCCGGTATTCTTCTGGAGGGCGACCCGCCCAAAATTAACTTCAGAGCCGATAATTCGGCAATGGTGAATAATTGCATAATGGCTTATAATACCGGGGGCGGTGTCAAACAATGGTTTCTTTTTTATCCTTCACTTCGGATGGAGTGCAACAACGCTTATGGTAATGATGAAGATGATTG
>DAOUVS010000179.1 GCA_030667525.1 Candidatus Zixiibacteriota bacterium
AATTGAAATGATTGCTCGGTGGAAATCTTGGATTGCTCTGATGGGGGGATATTTCTTTCCCGCCATACAGCCTCCAATATTCTATCATCTCTATTCTCCCAGAAGCAAATCTTATAATTAATTAAAAGCTCTGAACTGCCATTCAACTCTTCAGTATTTATATACCAACCAAATGCCACCTTGTCATTCCAGACCCATTCTACCCATTGAATTGCCGCAAGTAATCTATCAAAGCTGGAATAATGAGATTGTGGATGAATGATTATTATAAGGCGAAGGTGACTAATTTGCTTATTCTTATCCAGTATAAAGTCATAAAGTCTCCTCATGTCAATTTTATAACCAATTGAATCCGGTATCTGATTTTTTGGAGGGAGCAGGTATGGCAGGCTATCTGCAGGATTGCAAATATTCCAGTATACTCTACTTTGCTCATCAATTCTTATTTGGATTAATCTGCAATCGGTTGAAGATTCTGCTACGGGAGATGTTAATATTATCAATATTGCGGAAATGATGCATATGTAGATGTTACCTGATTTCATAATAATACCCCAGCACTTATAACATATAACTATAAGACGGTTTCAGCAAGGAATATATGTAATAAGAAATCAGGATAGATTCCCGTCTTTGCGGGAAAAACGCTAATTTGGAAAAATATATTTGTCTTGACACATGAGTCTTTGACCAATAGTTTTATCCTTAATCTGACTTAACTAACCAGGAGGATACGTGGCTCAATCCGAAGAAAATAATAATAACGCTTTTCGGCCGTATGTTTCGGCAGGCGAAACAATTGCCGAAGTAACAGTTCGGGCGATCATTCTTGGCTCCATTTTATCGGTCGTGTTTGGAATTGCCAATGCCTATATCGGTCTGAAATACGGGATGACCGTTTCGGCTTCGATTCCGGCGGCAGTTATGTCGATGGCAATTTTACGCACTTTTTTCAAGCGGAATGTTACGGTTCTGGAAAACAATATTGTCCAGACAGTCGGTTCGGCCGGTGAATCACTGGCGGCCGGTATTATCTTTACTATCCCGGCGTTCTTTATCTGGGCTGCCAACTCGCAATTGGCGGATCTGGGGTATGACCATGTAATCTCAAAAACTCAGATTTTCTGGCTTGCGATGCTTGGCGGCGGACTTGGAATTTTACTGATGATCCCGCTTCGGAAATATCTGGTCGAAAAAGAACATGGCAAACTGGCTTTTCCGGAAGGGACCGCCTGCTCCGAAATTATTATAGCCGGTGATGAAGGCGGCAAAAAAGCGAAGACAGTGTTTCTCGGTATATTTGTTGGAATGGTTTATAAACTTCTGTTTTACACATCGCGCCTCTGGTCCGAATCTCCCAATTATGATTTTAAGAAAGTTTTAAAAGGCGGGACAATCGGTATTGACGCCACTCCGATTCTACTTGGGGTTGGATATATTATCGGGCCAAAAATTGCGGCGCTAATGTTATCAGGTGCGGTTTTGGGTTATCTTGGAATCGGACCGCTGCTCGCCTTTTTGGGTGATCAGGTACCGGGGGTGATATTTGCGCCAAGTCTCGATATTGCACTAAGCGATATGAATCCGGCACAATTAAGGAATTTTTACATTAAATATCTCGGTGTCGGAGCGGTGGCAGTGGGTGGTTTTGTCTCGCTGGCGAGATCACTGCCGGTGATTTTTCATTCATTTGCATCGGGCGCCAAAGAATTGTTCGGGAAAAAAGTTAATGATGCTGATAAACCACGTACCGACCGCGATCTGCCGATGTCGACAGATTTAATCGGCGTTTTCCTGATTGTTATCGCTATCTGGGCGATGCCGGGAACCGATTTGCATTTTCTCGGCGCGATGCTGGCGGTTATTTTTGGATTCTTTTTTGTCGTGGTTGCGGCGCGGATTGTCGGAATTGTCGGGTCATCATCGTCGCCGGTTTCCGGGATGACGATTGCGACCTTATTGGTTACATGTTTGATACTTCTCGCATTTGGAGTCAGCGGTGTGAAAGGGATGGTAACGGCGATGTCAGTCGGAACGGTCGTATGTATTGCAGTTTGTATGTCGGGTGATATCGCTCAGGATTTAAAAACCGGGTATCTGCTTGGGGCAACTCCCAAAAAGCAGCAGTTGACCGAATTTATCGGTCTGCTTTTTCCGGCTCTGGCAATGGGTTTCACCGTTTATCTTTTATCCGATGCTTTTGGGTTTGTGCAGACCGAAGCAACCCCTAACCCGCTTCTGGCCCCGCAGGCCAATGTGATGGCAACCGTGGTGCAGGGTGTGATGAATGCCAATATCCCCTGGGCTCCGATTCTTGTCGGCGGGATGATTGCGCTGGCGGTGGAACTGTTGGGAATACAATCGCTGCCGTTTGCTATAGGATTGTACTTACCGCTTTCGCTTTCCACGCCATTAATGGCCGGCGGTATTCTTGCTCATCTGATCAAGAAATCAACAAGAAAAGAGGTTATCTCAAAATCAAGGTATCAGATGGGTATTTTGTTTGGATCAGGTCTGGTGGCCGGTGATGCCTTGATTGGTGTCGGGACAGCAGGACTGATTGTCGGCTCGTTGAATTATCGCGGGTTCTTTGATAGTCATGAAGGGATGATGTCGACTTTGAGCGGTTCGTTTGGACCGTACCTTTCGCTGATCGCTTTTGTTGGTCTTGGAATTATGTTTTATTTTGTGGCCAAAGCTTATGGAGGCGATAACAGTCAGGCAAACTAATGAAAGGTTTTTTCACTGAAAATAAATGGCCGCTGGTCATATTTCTGGCGGCCTTTTTATTGCGTTTGATCTATCTTCTCCAGTTTCAGAGCAATCCCTCATTTGAATATCCGATGGTTGATGAGCTCTGGCATTTAAACTGGGCCAAAGATATTTTCAACGGAAATTTCTGGGGCGATGAAGCATATTTCCGGGGACCGCTTTATCCATATTTTCTTGCCTTTATTTATAAGATTGCCGGAAGTTCAATATTTTGGACGAGGCTCATTCAGGCATTACTCGGCTCCTGCTCGGCGATACTAGTTTATGCTATAGGGCATAAGCTATTTTCAAAAAAGATTGGCATTATTGCCGGGTTTGCTTATGCGACTTATGGTACAATTATATTTTACGAAACGATGTTTCTGATTCCGGTCCTTTATATTTTTCTATTATTGGCCTCGTTTTATTATCTGATACTGATCAAAGACCAAACTGATATTCGCGCCTGGATTCAGGCCGGTATCTGTCTTGGTTTGGCGGCGATTGCCCGCCCGAATATTTTGTTATTAACCCCATTGATAATGCTCTGGATATATTTTGGTTTCAGCAAACTGGCTGGCAGTAGAAAATTAATTATTCCGCTTGTGTATCTGCTGGGGATACTTGTTCCTGTTTTATCAGTGACCGCTCGAAATTATATTGTAACCGGTGAAGTAATATTAATTTCATCGCAGGGCGGCGTTAATCTTCATATTGGGAACAACCCAGACACCGAGGGTCTGACGATGCTGATGCCTGAGGTGCGTCTTGACGAATCAATATCCTGGAGCCAATTTGCGGTTACAACCAGAGAGGCGGCCGAAAACGAAACCGGAACCAAACTAACGGCGGCGGAAGAATCATCGTTTTGGACAACTAAGGCGATCGGTTTTATAATCAATAATCCGGGGAAATTTGTTTCGATTACTTTTAAGAAGCTGGTTTATTTTTTAGTCGGGTTTGAAAATTCTGATAACGCCGATATTTATTTCAGCCGTAATTACTCATCGCTGTTTTCAATTCTGCTCTGGCAAACACCACTATATTTTCCATTCGGACTTATTTTTCCTCTCGCTGTAATCGGTGCAATTTCACAATGGAGTCGCCGTCGCGAACTTGCCTTGCTGTTTATTATGGTAGTTGGGTACATCCCGACTGTTATTTTGTTTTTGGTAACAGCTCGTCATAGACTTCCGGTAATACCGTTTATGCTGCTTTTCTCAGCCGCCGGAGCTTATGCATTATTCCTTTTCTGGAAAAGTAAAGAATGGAAAAAGCTGATAATATATCTTTCTATATTTGTATTATTTTTGATATTCTCCAACAGGACCTATTTTGATATCGGGTTTCAAAATTTATCTCAGATACATTTTAATCAAGCTTTAACGTATGAAAGACAAAACGATTTGCAGTCGGCCCAGTTAGAATATATCGACGCGCTGAAAAGTAATCCGTATTCACCAACGATCCTGAATAACCTGGGATATATTTATTATCGCCAAAATATATTTGATTCGGCTCTGGTGTACTATCGAAAAGCAATTGAATCAGATCCTGATTTCAGCAATGCCTATAATAATGCCGGATTGGTTTTTCAGGCCAAAGGTGATTTTGAATCGGCCGAGAAATTTTTCAAGAAAGCTGTGAATCTCTCCCCTGATTTATACACAGCGTTTATCAATCTCGGCAATTTATATCTTAGCCAAAACGATTTGCTAAAAGCGGAGTTTACTTTTTTACAGGCGAAAGAGACATCACCCGACGAAGGTATCGCTTATTTCAGACTCGGTTCGTTATACAGCCGGCAAAAAGCATTTGCCAAAGCCGAAGAGATGTTTACGGCCGGCGCCAAACTGGATGAGATATCGGCGTCTGATTATGTCAACTGGGGCAATAATTATTTTGGTAATCAACAACCGCAACAGGCAGTTGCGTTGTATAAAAAAGCGATTGAAATCGATTCAACCTTTGCGCAGGCTTATATGAATCTGGCGATAACATTCCGCAGATATAATTTCCCGATTGATTCTTCGCGAACATACTTAAACAGATTACTTAAGATAAACCCGAACTACCAACCTGCGCGAGAGATGTTAATCCAACTTATAAATTGATTTATTATCTTTAGTACTTCTTGCGGCGTTCGATCACATAATTGGAACCATCGAGCGATTTAGAATATTTTTTCAAATCGGCCAGCATATTTGACAATTCGCCGAGATGTTGAAATTCACCCGGCAGGCAATTGATAACGGCGATAGAAAGCGAGAGGAGCGTAAACGTTTCAATTTCACCTTTACGATTTTTGGTCGTGATGGTGCCCCGTTTTCTATCTTCCTCTGTATAGCGGTATGCCATCAAAGTATCAAATACTTTAATTATGTTTTCACAAACCGGCTTGACCATTTCCGGTGGTAAGATAAACAGATAATCATCACCACCGATATGCCCGACAAATCCTTCGCGGCAAAGATCAAAAACACCATCGCGAATAATCCGCGCCGTCAGTTTGATCGCCCGATCGCCGTAGTAATACCCATAATAGTCATTGTATGGTTTGAAATCATCGATATCGGCATAACAAACAGAGAAATCGACACCAAGATTTATCAAACGCTGAATCTCACTTTCGATAACACCGGGACCGGGGAGCCAGGTCGAGGGATTAAAAGAGACATCACGACGGTTCCGTTCGGCGGCACGGCGCAGTTGTACCTCAAACAGTTTTTCTTTCCACTCTCCGGCAAGAAAAAATTCGGCGCCGTTTTCATACCCTGAGATTATTGCTTTTTCCGATGGTTCGGGATGAAATAGAATTGTCGGAATCACCGCGAGAAAAATATGGCTTTTTATCAGATTAACCATTTCCAATTCGGTTCCAAACGGATCTTTACCTGCAATAAGAACAAGATCAAGATGATATCGCTGTGATAATACCAAAAGTTCATCAATAGTCCTGAAATAATGAAGAGAAACTTTGTCCTCTGAAAAAGATTTCAGAAGATGATAGGCGACTTCCATTCCTTCTTGTCGGCAGGCACAATGAAACATTTTAATTCCCCACCTTATTATTTATTCTTTCCCGCGGATGAAATTCACGATGCACCGAAAGCAGATACTCCCGATCAACCTGGGTGTAAATCTGGGTGGTTGAAATACTTACATGTCCCAACATTTCCTGAACCGTTCTCAAATCTGCGCCTCCTTCAATTAAATGAGTGGCAAAACTATGACTGAACGTATGCGGCGTCACCTCTTTACTTATAACGGCTTTTCTGGCATATTTTTTAATCAGTTTCCAGAGACCGACGCGAGAAAATTTCTTTTTTCGGTTTGACAGGAATAGAATATTTCCATCTTTTTCGGGGTTGATTTTCTCTCTTTCTTCAACAAGATACCGCTCAACAGCTTTGGAAGCGTAACTGCCGTAAGGTACCAGCCGTTCGCGGTTTCCTTTGCCGACTATTTTGATAAAGCCAATCTCGTCGTAAATAGATGATATTTTCAGATTGAGAAGTTCTGAGATTCTCATACCGGTGCCATAAATAAGCTCCAGAATTGCCTGATCCCGGATACCATTTCTCTCTTCCGGTTTTGGCTGATTGAGAATCGAGGTCACTTCATCGATAGAAAGATAATCGGGA
>DAOUVS010000319.1 GCA_030667525.1 Candidatus Zixiibacteriota bacterium
ACATTATTTCCAGAAACTCTTTTTCATCATCCACCAACAATACTTTCTCAGACATTTTTTTCTCCTTTGTTTATATGGTACGATTTCATCAAAATCATAAAAAGGTTGCTCCTTAAGATTCGCGCAGAAATGAAATAATTATCTCACCGCCTGCAACGGAAAAATCGAGTCGGGCACCAAGGGCAGCCAGCAAGGCATCTTCCTGCGGCGATGGGAACAGACCGAAAGTGTCTTTATCCAAATCGGCCAAACCGACAAGCCGAACCCGTACACCGTTATCCATTTTTTCAGGTGCCAAGCTGATTGTCCGTTTATCTGACCGGGCAATGGTAGCCCAATTAAGACAACACCACAAAAGGTTTTGCAGGTAATAGCGACTGGCCGTTACGACAACCGGTACGGGTGGTGCAATTGTCTCAAGTGTTACCCCCCGCATTTGAAGCAACCGGTCAAAGAGGTCACAGACATCCTCGGCAACTTTTGTTAGATCGACCGGCTCAACAAAATGATCAATACTATGGGAAAAATGGTTCATCATTTTAACCACGGCATCGGCCCGCCCCACCTGTGCGTTAACGGTCCGCGCCAGACGTTGCAGGCGCTCTGATGAAATATCCAGACCTTTTTCAGCCATAAGAACGATATCTTCCAAAAGACCGGCATTTTCATTAATTATGGCCAGTACATTTTTTATTTCATGGGTAACGGAAGCCGACATCCGACCAAAAAATTGCAGACCGGTTTTGGCAAGCAAGCTTTCTTCTCCTGACATAATTTCTCCCTAAAAACAAAATTAATCAGTTTGCATGGGCAGCAATACTGAAAACCGGGTGCCCTTGCCTACCGTACTGTCCACTTGAATGTCCCCGCCGATTTCTTTTACAAGACCATAGGTAATCGAAAGACCAAGCCCGGTGTCGCCCTGATCACCGCGTGTGGAAAAAAACGGCTCAAAAATCCGCTGGATGTCATCGGCCGGAATACCACACCCATTATCGGAAACAGTGACACAAACCGCATCTTGGTCTCGCCGGTTAACGGTGATCTCAAGATGCCCTCCGTCTTCCATGGCGGCAAAGGCATTGTTGAAGATATTTAAAAATATCTGTTGCAGGCTGCCGCGATCACTTTCAAACTCTGGGATGTCATCAATATGATCAACCGAAATATCCACACCGCGCCGCTCGGCTTCTCTTTCTAAAAACACAAGCACCTCATTAATCATCTCCCTCAAATCGATCGGCTCAATCTTAGATTCCATATGGCGGGAAAAGTCTAACAGCCGCCGGGTAATGGAGCTGCATCGCTGAACAGATCCAAGCACATCATCGATAAGGTCCATGAGTTTCTGATCTCCAGCGTATTCTTCTTTAAAAAAGAATAAGTCTTTTATCAATCCGACTTTTTGATTGATTATCGCCAGAGGATTATTGATCTCATGGGCCACACCCGAAGAAAGCCGTCCAATGGAGGCCAGTTTATTGGTGTATTCCCCCTGGTGCAGGGCAATCACCCGTTTCCGGTCGGCCACGTGGATGCGATTAACCAAATAAGTAGCACCACCCAATATGGTAAACAAAACAATGACAATACTCAAAACCAGAAAACCGATGAGTTTTAACCTGGGGCGCAGCCAAAGCGCCATGACTTCTGATTTATCTCTAATAATCATCAGAATTAAAGAGGTCCCGGGAACATGGGCATATCCTATCAAAATCGGGTTGGACAATGCATCTTCGGCCTCAAGGACTTTGGCTTCGGACGAATGCTTTGGAACGGGCAGGTCGATTTTATCATAAAGACCGCCATGGTGGCGCGACGGCGTTTGCAGGATACCGTTTTCATTAATGATAAAGGCATCATCGTTGGGGCCGATATCAAGTTGGGAAAGCAATCTATGCAACAGCCCGGCATCCAAGGTCGCACGAAGGACGAAAAAAGTATTCTCGGGCAAATCATGCTTGATGGCAATCACAATTCGCCGACCAACACCATTATCGCCGGTTACATCGCTTATATAGGTTCCATTTTTTAAAACCTGCCGATAACACTTCTCATTGCAAAGGTTAGCACCGTAAAGCTGATAAGGTCCGGTATAAGCTTCCATATTGCCGGCAGCATTAACCAGCCCGATATCAGTAAAGCCGCCGACACCGCTTTGCAGGTTTTTTAAAATAGTGGCCAGCCGCCTCGGCTCCTTCATGCTTTGATAGGAATTATCCTGAAGGATAAAATCAAGGGCGGACTTGCGCTGCATCAGAAATAATGAGACCGCCCGCTAGGTATTCGATACCATTCTTGAGGTATTGGTAAGCATCTCGGTTTCAATGACACCTCGCGATAGACGATAATCAATCAGGGTCATGATAATCAGCGGTGTCAAAGCAACTACGGAAGTAAGGGCAACAATCAGCTTCCATTTGCGTCTGAAACT
>DAOUVS010000313.1 GCA_030667525.1 Candidatus Zixiibacteriota bacterium
TGTATATGAGTGATTATACAGAAATAGAAAATTACAATTTTACGGACTGGCCGATAACCAAATAACAAAAATATGACGAAACGCCTGTCCTTCAAAGGAGGAAAGCCATTTTGGGAGTAAAGTAGGTCGGCGTTCCGAGCGAAGTAATACGGAGCGAGAAACCCGACAATTATGTAATATAAAATGCTGTCGGGTTTTTCATTCGACTTCGTCTCATTCTGAACCCGACCTACTAATTGACTTACGGAACGTAAAAAAAACAAAAACGGAAAAGCGCCTGTCCGCCGCAGGAGGAAAACTATTTTTGTCAATAGAGTGAGTCGGGGGGCCCCACAGCTTGCTGTGGGAAAATTGATAGACGGAACGAGTTTTATTTATCCAATCATCAGACAAAAACGAGATAAAATTTGCCTTTATTTAACCAGATCGAAGATGTCGACAATTTTCATCGGTTCGGTATTATAAAATCCCTGTCCATATTTACATCCGGCCTGAATGCAAAACGAGCGGGCCATCGATTCGAGTGACCAAATATAATCTTTTGATTTGTCAGAATTCATAAATTGCGACTTATGGCACTTCAGCGCCTTGATCCATTGATCAAAGGAATCAGATATATCAACGACAAAATTAGCTGTCTTACCGGGCGGAAGAAAATACTGGAAGACCCGCCGGGTCAGATATGATTCACCTTCAATCGGGAGTTTTTTGAGCGTAGCGAAATTAGCAGCATTAATAACGATTTGTCCCGCGGCAACATGGTCGGGGTGTGACTGTCTTCGGCCATGCCCAATATGCGGATCGGGCGCCAGAATTATTTTGGGACGACACTCTCTGATCAGCGCGGCCAGTTCCAGCCGTCTTTCATAAGTGTCAAAAAGCTGACAGTCACCCCAATCGTATGTCTTTATTAAATCGGAACCGATAACTTTTGCCGCCGCCAGAGATTCTTCGGCTCGCATATCGGCAGTCCCGCCGGTACCCATCTCTCCGGCAGTCAGGTAAACAATGCCGGTACGATAGCCCATTTTGTTTAAACTAATCAGGACACCGCAGGTACCGACTTCGACATCATCGGGATGGGCCCCGATTGAAATTAAATCATATTCCACAAACAGCTCCCAATTAAAAAGTCGGGAAGATTGTTTATCCTCCCGACTTTATTTGGTTATTATCAAACCACTGTTATTATTTCATCAATCCGTTAATTCAAATTTATCGGAATGGTATTTAAGAAGATCCCCTAAAATATCATAGAAAAACCGTTCGCCGGTAGCTTCATATCCTTCGTATCCGGAATAGGTATTGAGATCAAGATTAACATTCGGATAATTACTGGTCAGATGCTGAGAAAAATCAAGCGTCTGTTGATAAAAATTAAATCTGGCATCGGCCGTTGTCATCAGAAAAACATCGGTTGTATCAAGAGCACCCGGATAATCAGCCAAAATTGATTCAATATTATTATCAAGCCAGAGTGACCAGATCGGTTGATATGTCAAATTAGCATTAACGCCGGCGACACCGGTATTATAGTAAAATGGCAAATGATATTTCATCGATGAGATCGGACCAAACGGTTCAAAATATGTCAATGTATCTGTTATTCTTAAAGTATCATCGGAATTCCATTGTTGCGGTGCGGTTGGATTTTGCCAATCATAAGGATACCACTCAGGATTAATATAATCGGTATCATGCGGAGAAAAACTGGCTGCCGCGGCAAAGATCATTGTCTGCAACGGGAATGAGTACGATGTATCCAGCTGTTTAAACTCTGCATGAGTAGCGGGATTCGCATTTTGTAAAATCTGCTGAAAGAGTTCGACAAATCCTCCGTTGCCAGTCGCACCATCGAAATCAAGAGGAGCGGAGACTGCCGAAACCGAGCCAAAGTTTTCGCTATATGTGATGGCCATTCTCATGGCGCCATATCCTCCCATACCGACTCCGGAGATTGCTCTATTGGCGCGTCCCTTGCCCGGAAAACGACTATCAGATATGGTATTAAGGGCGGCATCAACATAATCAATCATGCTACCAGTCGTAGGTTCACCCTGAATACTGGCGATAGCATCAACATATTTTCCACCGGCAAAAGAGTTGCCGTAGAAAGATCCGCCATAGCCATTATAGCCATTGACACAGACGATAATCATCGGATTAATTTCACCTGATGCAATCATTCCATCAGCAATTTCCCGTAAATTGCGACTTATATAAAACATATCTGTATCGCCATAAGGGGACAACAAATAGAGAACCGGGTAAGGTGCACCTGCGGTAATGCTTTTGTATCCCGGTGGAACATAGATTCGATAAGTAAGGTGTCGAAATTTTCCGACATCGGTAAACATGCAAAAGCCCAGTTCCTCATCAAATTCATGACTATTGACATAGACACCGGCGGATGATTCAAATTCATTAACAGCGATAGTATTTCCCCGGTCGCTGCATGCAAAGAAGATCGTGGATATTGTAAATAATAACAATAAACCAATAATATGTTTATTCATTTTGCACCCTCCTAAAATCGGTAATTAAAA
>DAOUVS010000074.1 GCA_030667525.1 Candidatus Zixiibacteriota bacterium
GCCGGGATTTCCGTTGTCGTCCTTGGATTTGTCCCCTGCTTTGGTATGTCTGAACCATGTATTATAAGAATGTTTTTTTATTCTTAAGGCTATGTATTTCAGACAGTCATCCCACAATTGGTTATTATTAATACTGTTTATGGCGGTCATTTTCTCCCCGGTTGCTAAAAATCAGTTCGGGTAATTCTTCCAATGAATATAATGCTTAAAATTTACTATTATTGTGGTGTGAAATTTGTAAACAAGTTATCAACAATATTAAAATAGATAAATTGACACAAACGGATAGCTGTAAGACGGTTCCACCACGCTAAGCATCCCCCGGCGCTAAGTTATTAACATTTTATCAACATGCCGTAAGACATGTTCTTACTGACAGGCGTATAAAACAAATAAAATAGCCTCAGGTCAAGGGCAGAACCGTAAATATTTAACATATTTGGAACTCGTTATCATGATGGCGATTATGAGCGTTACTATTTTTTGCTATTGTACTATTGACGTCTGCAGTAATCATAAAATAATTTTTAGAAAGTTGTAAAGTATATCGGGGCAATAAGTACAACTTACTTTTTCACATTGGCTATGGAGCGAGCGATATTCAAATAATAATCTGCGAGCTCAGTATTATCTGATAGTGCAATCGGTGTCCCGTTATCGGCAGCTTCGCGGATCTCGGTTTTAATCGGTATTTCACCGATAAATGGTACCTTAAGATTTTTGGCCAATTCCTTACCGCCGTTCTTGCCGAAGATATAATCCCTTTTGCCATTGCTTTCATAGTACGACATATTTTCGATAACGCCGAGCACCGACAGCTTGGTTTTCTCTGCCATTTTGGCAACCCGTCCGGCGGTATGGGAGGCAACCGGTTGCGGGGTAGTAACAACCAGAATCTCTGCTTTAGGCAGCGCCTGACTGATGGTGATCGAAATGTCACCGGTTCCGGGTGGGAGATCGATCAAGAGAAAATCGAGTTTATCCCAGAGGGTATCATTGATAAACTGATTGATTGCCTTATGTAACATCGGTCCGCGCCAGATAACCGGCTGGCTTTCATCGAGAAAGAATCCCATTGAGATCACTTGAATATTTTCACGGCGCAGTGGAACAATATGATTGTCGATTGTGGTCGGATTACCACTAACTCCAAGAATTCGTGGTATCGAGAACCCATATACATCAGCATCAAGCACCCCGACTTTATAATCGAGTGAACTCAGGGCTGCAGCCAGGTTGGCTGTTACTGTTGATTTACCAACTCCGCCTTTGCCGGAGGAAACAGCAATAACCCGTTTGGCAAAATCGCCGGCAACCGCTTCGGGGGTACCACCCTTTGGCTGGTCCTTACGATCACCATACAATTTTTTGGTCAGGTTTTTACGTTGTTCATCGCTCATAACACCAAGATCAACTTCAACTTTTTCGACACCATCGAGCTCACTAACTTTTGAAGTGATATCTTCGGTAATTTTTTTCTTTAGGGGACAACCTGCTATAGTTAGTGAGACACCGACTTTGACCGTACCACCTTCAATCTCAACATATTTAATCATGTCAAGTTCGGTCAGCGGTTTGCGCAGTTCCGGATCGTTGATCTGACCAAGAACCTCGTATACTTTATCTTTATCTATCTGGTTCATTTTTTAACCTTTTTATTTTTTATACATTTTCATTCTCATACAACAAGAAGGTCAATATATTGTTCCGATTTTTGATGTCATGGCAGAGGAAAAATTATTAGGTAAAATAATTATTTATTTTTAATCTTCAACAGAAACAGGTTGATTCGGCTGCAATCGTTTTGAGAAAAACAGAATAAAGACCATTAAAATAATTATTCCGACCGTTATAGCAGCATCGGCAATATTAAAGGTCCACCAGCGCTCGATTATTCTCCCAAACATATTAAAATCGAAAAAATCAACATCGAGAAAATCGACCACCCGGCCAGCCTGGACCCGATCAATTATATTACCAACCGCTCCTCCGGCAATCAGGGCCATCGAATTGGCAATAAATTTTTGTGTACGATTGGCATAAATAAAGTAAAAAACCAATATTAAGATAGCGATCGCCGAAATCAGATAAAAAGCGGGGCCGCCAAAATTGGTGCCCATAGCTCCGCCTTCATTATAAATCAATTTGAATTGGAAAAAACCGCCGATAACCTGATATGTTTCACCTTCAATCAGTTCGGCCACTGCCCATATCTTGGTCAACTGATCGGCAAGAGCAACAACAATCAGAATCAGTGAGGGAACAATCAGCTTTTTAATATCAGCGCAGACTTTTTTTGGCATTCTCTTCTTTTTCTTTGCACTCGATGCAATATCTGGCATGTGGAACCGCCTCTAATCGTGCTTTGCCAATTGCTTTTCCACAGGTGTGACAATCACCATACTCATTTTTGCGGATTCTGCGAAGCGCTTCGTCAATATGGTAAAGCAGACGTCCTGATTTGGAGGCAAGCATAAAGGCTTTCTCCCGTTCCATTGCATCGGTGCCCTGATCAGCCATATGATATGAATAACCGGAAATATCCCCGGTTGCTTCTTTGATCGTAAGGTCTATCTGCGTCTTACGTTCCTGAAGCTGCAGTACCATCTCCTCGCGTTTTTTCAGGAGGAGCTTTTCAAACTTTTTTAAATCTTCTTTTTTCATCTGTGCTCCTATCTATTTTTTAATAACGGCGATATTTGCTTTAACACCGTTTATATTCCAATCTTTTCCTTCGGTTCCAGCCGGGAGAGGATTGATCAACTCTATTTTATCGGCCAGAGTTTCGCTGCAAATGGTTGTGCTGTACTTATCAAGGGCCGATTTTAACGGGTCAACCGTAGCGACTAAAATCTCAATCCGATCAGTTACCTCGAATCCGGTCGATGTTCTCATATTCTGCACCTTGTTGACAATCTCTCTGGCAAACCCCTCATCACGCAAATTATCGTTAATTTCAGTTTTTAATGCAACAGTTATTCCGTCAGCAATATCAACCGCAAATCCATCTTTTTCAATTTTTTCAACGATTAAATCGTCAGTCGCCAATTCGATGTCGGTTCCGCCAATATTTAATTTCAATACGCCGGATGACAAAAACTGTTTGAGATCGTCCTGACTAAGTTTGGTTATCCGGGCGGCAGTTTCTTTGGCATTTTTGCCCAACTTTGAGCCAGCCGAGGCAAAATTCAGCTTCGCCTGATAGCTGACTACTTCAGAGACATCTTTAAGTTCTTCAACCTCTTTGACATTAAGCTCGTCTTTGATTATCTGCCGGACCGGGCCGATTTTCTCAAATTGTTTTTGTCCCGGAATATTTATTCTAACTCCGGCCAGCGGTTGACGAACTTTGAGATTTTTTCGATTACGAGCAGCTCGACCGGTTGAGACGATTTTCTGTGCAAGCGCCATTGAATCTTCGATATCTGACAATATAAGCTGTTCGTCGTAAACCGGGTATTCGGTCATATGAATTGATTCGGGTCGTCCATTATCTTTTTCGGCTTTGGTCAACTCGTTCCAAAGAAACTCTGAAGTGAATGGGCAGTAGGGAGCAATCAAGCTAAACGTGCCGTGCAAAATCGAATAAAGTGTCAGATAGGCCCGCATCTTCGATGGATCATCTCCCGGAGCCCAGAACCGTCTGCGGTTAAGGCGAATATACCAATTGGACAGATCGTCAATGACAAAATCAGTTATAATTCTGGTTGGCGGAGTCAAATCGTAATTATCGAGACGGTCGGTCATTTTCTTGACCAGGGAATTATAACGAGAAATAATCCAGCGATCAGTTAAATCCGGTTCACCGGCCAGGCTTCCCAGAAATTCTGATACCGATTTTTTATCGTTGGTCGCCCGCTCGGCGATATTATCAATATTGGCATAAAGCGCAAAGAATCCATAAGAGTTTTTCAGAGTATCGAAGAATTTTCTGATAACTTCAATTAATTGTTCTTCATCAAATTTGGTCGGCAACCATGGGTTGGAATTGTTAAGCATATACCAGCGAAGCGGATCGGCTCCATGTTTATCAATAATTTCAAACGGATCGACCATATTCCCTTTATGCTTTGACATCTTTTTACCATTGGCATCAAGAATCATATCCATAACGATTACATTCTTAAAAGCCGGTTTGTCAAAAAGCATTGTTGAAATCGCGAGTAATGAATAGAACCAACCGCGCGTTTGATCGACCGCTTCGGAAATAAAATCGGCAGGATATTTTATTTCAAACATCTCTTTGTTTTCAAACGGATAATGCCACTGGGCATACGGCATCGCGCCGGAGTCAAACCAGGTGTCGATCACTTCAGTGACACGGGTCATACTGCCGCCGCATTTTTCGCAGGTCAGCTTGATATAATCGATATTCGGTTTATGCAGTTCCAGTTCATCCGGAACATCGATACCTTCTTTTCTTAATTGCTCAATTGAGCCGACGGCCGTTTTGTGTCCGCAGGAATTGTTGTCGCAGATCCAGATCGGCAGTGGTGTACCCCAAAAACGTTCTCGTGAGAGTGCCCAGTCAACATTGTTTTCCAGCCAGTTGAGCATTCGGCCGACTCGGATTTCATCAGGATACCAATTGGTAGCGTTGTTGTTTTTTATCAACTGCTCTTTAAACTGAGTAGTTTTGATATACCAACAGTCGCGCGAAATATAAATCAATGGCGAATCACAGCGCCAGCAGAACGGATAATTATGAATATAAATTTCGGTTTTCAATAATCTGCCGGAGTTTTTTAAATCTTCAGTTATTTCCGGATCAGCATCTTTGAAATATTTACCGGCATATTTCCCGGCGGTCTCAATAAAATATCCATTGCCGGCGACTGCCTGCAAAATCGGAAGCCCGAATTTCTGGCCGATTTCATAATCATCGGCACCGTATCCGGGTGCAATATGAACAATCCCGGAGCCATCTTCAAGGGTGACAAAATCGCCGTTGATAACATAAAACGCCTTGTCTGCTTTTTCCTTGAAAATATCAAAAATCGGAATATATTTTTTATTTAAAAATTCAGACCCTTTTTTGACTTCAATTATATCAACGTCTCCGCCAAGAACTTTCGGAATCAACGCTTCGGCCAGAACCAGCTTTTCACCTTTGAATTCGGCCAGAGCGTAGTTGGCATCGGCACGCATACAAAGGGCGGCATTTGACGGCAGCGTCCAGGGAGTAGTTGTCCAGACCAGATACGAATAGTCGGCATCGGTTGCCTTGACTTTAATAAAGACCGAGGGATCAGAAACCTCGGCATACCCCTGCGCAACTTCATGGCTTGAGAGACCGGTTTCACAGCGGGGACAGAATGGAACTGTTTTGAATCCTTTATATATCAGATCCCGGTCAAAGAAGTTTTTCAGAATCGACCAGACCGATTCGACATAATCGCTGGTGAGGGTAACATAGGCATCCTCAAGATCAATCCAGTAGCCTATTTTGCGCGTGATCTCGTTCCAGTCGTCAAGATACTTAAAGACCGATTCTTTACATTTAGCATTAAATTTTTCAATCCCGTATTCGACAACTTTCGCTTTGGTGTCAAGCTGAAGAGCCTTTTCCACTTCAATTTCAACCGGCAATCCATGGGTATCCCAGCCAGCCTTGCGGTCAACACGGAACCCTTTCATCGATTTATAACGGCAGATAACATCCTTAATAGTTCGGGAGATCGTATGATGCACACCTGGTCGGCCATTGGCGGTCGGGGGACCTTCATAAAAAGCAAAATGAGGGCGATCTTTGGCCGCTTCCAGCGATTTTTTAAATATCTTTTTTTCATCCCAGAATTTGAGGACTTGTTTTTCCAGTTCCGGGATACTAAAATCTTTAAGTTGATCAAATTTCATTTCATAAATACCGCAAAATATTAATTAATAGCCTGATAATTTAACATCTTTATCGGGTTAAGTAAAGGGAAAATTAGTCGGAAAAGAAAGAGAAATTAACAAATTATTTCTCTAAATCTGTTTGAAAATATATTTCACCAATTTTAATATTCAGATTCCGCTTGATTTGGAAATAAAGAATCTTGATTATTATAGAATGAATTCTTTTAGTCGACGCTCAACGGCGGTAATATTTTTTACCGGCCTGTTAATTGTTATTGTTAATCTGACCTGGTGGTTGTTCTATGCAAAAACCGAAGCAAGTTTTGAAGAGCAGCTCTCCCGACGACTCGGCTCGCTCGCTGTTCTCGGTGCTTCCGGTTTTAATGGCGAAACAATTTCTGCTTTGGCTGACGGGTATTTATCTGCTTATGAAAAAGCGCTTGATCAACTGGAACAGATTAAGGCGGCTGATTCTTTATCAGAAGTGTTTATCCTTGATGTCGATTATAATTATATGGTAACAACCTCGCTCGATGAAGATTTAATTTATTATCTGATATTATTAAACAGAGAGGCGATCGATTCTGCTTTTTTTAATAGCGGCGAAAACTATTTTTCTTCGGTTACGGCCAGTTACCGCACCGATGATTTTATTCTGAAATCGGCTTTTGCACCTCTTGTTGACAGCACTGGCGATACTCGTTTTGTGTTGGGTATCGAGGCTGATGTTGACTATGCCGACAATCTTCTCAGTCTGCGCCGCTCTCTCTATATATCAACTGCTGTGTCGATCGGGATCGGTTTATTGTTTGGAATACTGTTTTTTCTGGTACAAAGAAAAATCAGCGCGACCGAACATTCGCTTATTCGCTCACAGTCGCAGGCCAATCTCGGCCGAATGGTGGCGGTGGTGTCGCATGAGATAAAAAATCCATTGATGATTATGCGGGCCTCGGCCGAAAGTCTGAAAAAAGAAAACAACAAACCTGAGGCCGATTTTATTCTTGAGGAGATCGACAGGCTCAATCAAATAGTCAGCCGATATCTTGGTTTTGCCTCCGGAAAGCTGGTTCTTAAAATAGAAACGGTCAAAGTTTCTGAGTTTATTATTGATATCATCAGCAAATTTGCCCCGCAGCTTGGTGAACAACATATTCAGTTGAAGTCAACTGTCGAAGAAAATAATTATGAAAATATATTTGTGAAAGCTGATCCGATTGCGCTGCGGCAAGTGCTTATTAATCTGATTCTCAATGCCTCTGAAGCGGTGGCCGACAGTAATCATCCGGAAATTATAATTGATGTCAGACCTGAAATAAATCGGGTGTTTATTATTGTGGCCGATAATGGTCCCGGAATCAATCCGAAGCTGTTAAAAAATATATTTGAGCCGTTTTATACGACTAAAACCAAAGGATCGGGATTGGGATTATTTCATACCCGCAAACTGATGGAAGCAATGGACGGCAAAATTAGTATTGAATTTGGAGATAAAAAACAGACGAAGTTCGTTTTATCTCTGCTGACTGCCGATAAGGAATAATAAGATGTCTAAAAATATATTAGTAATTGATGATGAACGGAAAATGACTGTTCTGATAAAAAACGCTCTTGAAGATGAACGGTTTACCGTGACCGAAACCAATTCATCTGAATTGGCGCTTGAACTGATTGATAAACATTCGTTTGATATCATTATCACCGATCTGTCGATGCCAAAAGTGACCGGAATTGATATTCTCGAAAAGGCAAAAGAAAAAGGCGACAGTGAAGTTATTCTTATGACCGCTTTTGGTTCGGTTGAATCGGCGGTTCAGGCGATGAAAAACGGTGCTGCCGATTATATTCAGAAACCGTTTCCGATGGATGAATTGGTTCTTTTATGTCAGCGACTGGCCGAGAAGCAGGCCCTTTCCGGGTTGTCTGATCTGCTTGCCAATGATTTAAAAAATATTACCTCGGATAAATTTATTGGAAAATCAGATGCTGCCGTTAAAATGCTTGATATGATCTCCAAAGTGGCTCCGACTGATACCAGCGTTTTATTATTTGGCCGCTCCGGCACCGGAAAAGAACTGGCCGCCCGGATGATCCATGATAATTCGACACGCAAAGATAAACCGTTTATTGCGGTCAACTGTGCCGCTCTGACCGAGACGTTGCTGGAATCCGAGCTTTTTGGACATGAAAAAGGTGCCTTTACCGGAGCGATAGCACAAAAGAGGGGACGGTTTGAGCTGGCCGACAGCGGCACTATTTTTCTTGATGAAATAGGAGAAACCTCGGCGGGACTGCAGACCAAGCTGTTGCGGGTTCTGGAGGAACGGCAGTTTATTCGGGTTGGCGGGGTTGATAATGTGGCAGTCGATGTGCGGATTATAGCGGCGACTAATCGAAATCTGAAAGAAGAAATGAAAAACGGTAATTTTCGTGAAGACCTGTTTTTCAGGTTAAATGTTTTTCCGGTTAAAATCCCGACTTTGGCTGAGCGAACAGATGACATAAAAGAACTTTCAGAATATTTTCTTAATAAGAAAAAATATGCTTTTTCTCAATTATCGGACGAAGTAATTGCTCTTTTTAAATCATATAATTGGCCCGGTAATATTCGGGAGTTGAAAAATATTCTTGAACGGGCAATGATTCTGGCTGCCGGCAATAAGATAGAAATCGAGCATATTGGAATCGAGGATGAAACCGAACAGGTTCCGCTTGAGGTTGTCTCACCGGCTGGTTCTCCCGCAGGTTTGGAAGGTGCCGAAAAACAGATGATCGAAGAGGCATTGAAAAAAGCAAGCGGCAACAAGACCGATGCAGCCAAACTGCTGAAAATTACCAGGCGACGATTATATTCAAGGATGAAATTTCATGGCATAGATGGACATTGACGGCCATATCGTACCAAAAGGTACGGATTTGGAATGGATAAATATCTTAGATAGATATAACAGTGTGTTGTATAAGCGATTAATATACTGCCGATTTCGGCACAAAGATTGATGTTTAATTCTCTGAATTTTAAAAAGGAGAAAAATATGAAAAAATTGCCAAAGATCTTAATACTTGTTTTATTAGCTGCATTTTTGATTCCATCGTTTGCCTTTGGTCAGCATCAATCGCAGGTTCGAAACCGATTTGAGCAGGAATTTAGGACAACCAGCGAGGTTATAAATCAAGCCAGAAATATTATTTCAAACTCTAAGATTGATAAAGGCATCGAATTATTGGGGCTGGCTGAGCAGATTCAGAATCAAGCCAGAAGCATGGGGACGGCTGGGAATTATACAAACGGTATTACATTGACTTACAGTGCCAGAGAAAAAGCCAAGAATGCCGCCTTGCTTAATCGCCAAGCTAATGAAAATGAGAATCTGGTCCGCCGCCAGCTTGAAAAAACGGAAAAACTTCTTGATAGAATCAGGACAAATATGCCGACCGATGCCGGACAAAAGATTGAATCGCTCTATAATACCGCTCGTGAAAATCAGCGTCGCGCCCGCGAATTTTATCATAATCAGCAGCTGCGACCGGCTCTTAAGCTGTCTCGCCAGGTCGAAAATAGTTTGAAAAAGCTAATCGAACGGGTTAAGGAAATGAATGGAAATTTAGAGCAGTTGCAGAACCAGATTGGCAGGCTTGAAAATAAGATTGTTCGTCTTGAATATATGATGCAAAATTGTGACAGCGAAAGAGCCGAACAGACCCTCAAAGAAGTCAAAAACCAGTTTGAAAATATTAAAAGGGAACAAAATAACAAGGAAGTTGAAGGCCTTGAAAACAGGCTCAGATCAATGAATCAGCGCCTTAACGCTGTTATTGAAATCTGTCAGGGCACTGATTTTCAGACTGATCAGCTAAATCGACTTCAAGCTGAATTTGACCAGGTTGCGAGTTTCATTCGGGAAAGTGAAAATAAAAAGGCCCAAAAACTGCTGAAAACAGTAGAGAGCAACCTCAGAAAGGCAGAGCATCTGTGTCAGACCGGCGATTCCGAAGCTTGCGCCGCCAATATTAAAGCGGCCCAAATCAACCTGAGAAAGGCAAAAAAATTAGCGGGGTTATAAGGTTTGTTGCATATAATTCGACTCATTTCTCTGACCCTAAGTCTATTTATAATAAATGCCGGAACTGTTTTTGCCGACAGCTCCGGCGGTTTTAATTTACGGGCCGGGGTCGGTTATGATTATATATCACAGGAATATTTTCTTGAATCTGATAGTATAATTTTGAACCCCGATTCATCGCTGAATTCTGTCCTTCTGAAGAAAGATTATCTTGACGATAAAAAAGGATTTCTCTTTTTAGGTTATTCCTCCGATCCTGAAAATAACAAAAATTTCAAACAAAAGTATGAAATCGGATGGGAGCAAACAGATGAATTATTTCGGATTCTCGGTCTTGCCCGGCTTGATAAAAAATGGCAAAAAAGCAGGCTTGAGGGCAATTTTAGATTGGAAATGAAAGAAAATTATAAAGGTGATTCTGCTCCTGGCGAAGAGCTGTCGATTTTAAATAGCTATCTCGATTACCGTTATCAGTTGTCAAATAATACCGATTTTCGCTCCCGGGTCTATATGGAAAGTGTCAAATTTGACACGGTTGAGACATATATATATAATTATTCCAGATATGGAATCGAACTTGGATTTGGTCTTTTTACTAACAATTTTAACTCAATTTCCTTCAATTCGGCTGTCGAAATTAGAGATGTTCCTGATTCAAATCAGCTCGATTATACTCTATTTCGTGGAAATCTCGGCTATTTTGGGACTGTTTTGGGGGCTTATGTGACGGCCGATTTTGGCCTCGAATCGAGAAATTATGGCCAGCCAGACAGTCGGGATGACTATTTATTACTAAGCCTCAATAGCGATACCAAAATACCTTTGGGTAAAAATTACTTCCTGACAGCCAAACAGAATGTTGAATATTTCAATTTTGCGCAGAATGATTTTATAAACGATGATTATTATCTGGCCCGTTTCGGCATTTTTGGCGGGCGCAATTTTGGTCAACTTTCGTCGTTTTCAGCATTTTTTGGGCCGGAAATAGAGCTTCTGAATATCGATTCCGATTATACCAATGACGACGATTATACTGAAATTATGGTTACAATAGGGGCTGATTATTTTGGAAAAAAGAAGCTGTTTTTTATGATAGAAAATAAATTTGGAAAACGAATCTATAAAAATGATTCAGATTACAGGTCCGAATTTCTGTTTGACCGAGCCAATTTTATAGGCAGTGCCACAATTATTGGCGATCTAAATTTCGATATTCTACTGTCATTTGATCTCGAATTTCACGAAAATCAAAGCGATAATAGCCGCCTATATTTAGTCTCAGGCAGCCTCTCATATCACTTTTAGAAGTCGATTTGAGTCCGATACAACCGTTTCAAAAGCCGGTTTTGGGCAGTGTTGTTAGCTTGATATTGTGAATATATTCACATAATCAAAAGAAATCGACCTCAAATTTGAGCCACTTACCATTTGCGAATTTAACAAAATTATAAAATTATTTATATTCCCGAAATGAATTATTACGAATAATTCGTAAATATTGGTTTTTAACTTTGGATTATATTGTGAAACATTTCACATAGTTAATAGAAATATTTTCTAAAATGACAGATATACGACTTGCCAAATGAAATATATTGTGAAAATTATCACAAAGCATGTCTCTACGGAGGCATGCATATTTCTATAAATAACTCCTTATATAGGTTTACCTTGTGAATAATATCACAATATTGAGGTCTCTGTAGGTTACAATTTGAATATGGAGCAGTTCAATTTATCATGTCCAATATTTATTGTTTTGATGTTTATTTGAATTATATGAGGGCGTATATTCGCTTCCTTTTTGAGGCTGCAGCAGGACAAATTCTAAGCAATATTATAATTTTAGATCATATCAAAGGACTGTTATGGATATTCGTTGTGGTGAAAAATATAGATATATTGTGAAATATATCACAATATTGACTAATCGGGTGGCAAAATATGATCCCCCTA
>DAOUVS010000166.1 GCA_030667525.1 Candidatus Zixiibacteriota bacterium
AATTTTCGAGGTAATCTCAAAATCAGAAGCGATAGAAAACATCACCTAATCTGAAAACAGAGTTGAATCTACAATATTGATATAATGATTTCCGACCGATAGTTCTGAGATCTAATTAAATATTTTAAAATAATAGCCGGAATCATAGGTCAGGGTATCATCGCCAATACGAAGCACGGCAGTAGTCAGGATGGTATCGTTTCTGGTCAAAGATGCCCTGATACTTAGCCGGTCCAGATCAAGGTTTTTGATAATGGCGCCGCTGAGGTAATAACCTTCAGTGGTTTCATTCGGATCGACTGGTGTTCCATCGCAGACACATAAAAGTGCCAATGAAACGAATAATAACAGTGTAATAATTAGTTTTATCATAACATTCAATATTTCGGTAAATTGTCCTTAATTCTTAATATAGATATTTTTTTTGATGGAATTGAAAATATTATTAAATAATTATACTACATATTTACAAAGATATTATGGATTAATAAAGTCCATTATTAAGTATGCGACTACTACATAAGATACTACAGGGCAGATAGATACAATCCCTTCGGCAATAAATATCTCAAAATATATTCATTTTTTCCTTGCATAATCAGAAAAATTCATTAAATTATTAATGAAGGCAGGCTTTGAAGCAGATCTTGCTGGCACGGGGGGAGTTTGCTTTTGGACCGTTTTTTTTTAATTCCACAATTGTTCGGATAATTATATATTGTTCAGGAACAAAGGAAGGGTCGGAGATGTTACATACAATTGAAAAGGCTGATTACCCGACCCGGATAGTTTAAAGGATATATTATGAACGACCGGCTGTCGGGCGACAACGAAAACAAACAGAGATTTGAAGCGGAAGCTTTGATACATCTGAACACGCTTCATCGAACCGCTCTCCGAATGACAAAAAATGAGGGCGACGCTGATGATCTGGTTCAGGATACATATATGAAAGCGTACCGTTTCTGGGACAAATTTGAGGAAGGATCAAATTGCCGGGCTTGGTTGTTTAAAATAATGACCAACTTGTTTATCAATGATTACCGAGCCAAAAGTCGTTCACCGCAGATAGTTGATCTTGAGGATGTTGATGATGATTTTCTCTTTGGTCACCTTTCGGCGCTGGGACCGGCAGATAACCCTGAGAAGCATTTTTTTAACAAAGTTTTTGATGATGATGTAAAATTGGCAATTGATGAACTGCCTGATGATTTCAAAATAGTGGTTGTTTTATCGTTTTTGGAAGGATTCAGTTATCAGGAGATAGCCGATATTACCGATTTGCAAATTGGAACAGTTAAATCAAGGCTTCATCGCGGACGGAAGCTTCTCCAAAAATCTCTGTGGAAGTATGCAATAAAGAACGGATTTATTAAGGAACCTGCTGGATGAACTGCGAAGATGCGTTGAAGAGACTATTTGAGGTCGTTGACAAAGAAGTTACCCAGGCCGATAAAGATGAGATTTTGAAACATCTGGAACATTGCCGCCACTGCATGTCTCGTTTTGAATTTGAAGAGGTGTTTAAGACGTTTGTTTCTGAAAAAGCCTGTATCGACTGCGATTCCGAAAAACTGAAAAATAAAATTCTTCTTAAGCTCGATCAATCCCGGGGATCGTCCCGTTAGATATTAAACCAATTATCTAACGGTCGTAATCCCAATCAAATTCAGATTACCTATCAATAAAAAAATTTGTTGCCATTTTTAGTCATGAACCAATATTTATGGTTGATGTATAAGTTAGCAATGGCCAAACAAATAAATATTCAAATAAAAATTTGTCTGATATTTTTATTAATCGTATTTTTTTCAAATATTAGATTATCAGCCGAGACATTGCTTCGCGATTCGGTAACATTAAATATTGCCCAGAATATTTGGTATGACCGTTATCCCACAGCTATCGAAAAAATAGAAAATTTAATAAACAACGAGCCGGATAACCCGTTGGGATATTTTCTGCTTGGATCTGTTTTTCAAACTATATCTGAAGAATTTCGGAACGACAGTTTAAAAACGAAAATCACGGAGAATCTGGAAAAAGCAATCAAACTGTCCAAACAAAGGTTTGAAAACGAGCCGCAAAATCCAAACTGGCCGTTTATTTGTGGCGCCGCCTATGGGTATCGTGCGCTGCATCGGGCGTTTCATGGCGGCTGGTGGGGTGCTTTTCAGGATGGATTAAAATGCAGTTCTAATCTGAAAAAGGCGTTAAAAATCGACAGTACATATTATGATGCCTATCTTGGGTTGGGGGCGTATCATTATCACAAAACGGTTAAATCGAAGGCGTTTCTCTGGCTTCCGTTTGTCGCCGATAAAAGAGAGCAGGGGATCGAGGAGCTTCGGATCTGTGTCGATTCAGGTTTTCTGGCAACTCACAGCGCCCGTGAGTCACTTTTGAGAATATATTTTGAAGAAAAACGGTATGAGGAGCTTCTGATGCTAGCCGATTCGCTGGAGAAATTGACGCCCAATGATCCGTACAGTCTTTTGTTTTATGTTCGCGGTTTGGCTGAACTGGAACGACTCGATGAGGCCGAAGATAAATTACAAAAATTAAAACTGGCCTGGAAACGATCGCTTTATTATGATCCAATTGGGATGTTTGAGGCGGAATTATTATTGGCGGATATTTTATATCGAGGTGGTGATTCCGAATCGGCGCAAATTATTGTAGATAGAATAATCGCAGAAGAAGTGCTTGCCCAAAACAATGCTTTTTTTGAGGAAACATTAGAGGGTGCCAAAAAACTTTCGAGAAAAATGAAATGAAATATCTGTTAGTCATATTTTTTGCGTTGTCTATTTTTTCTTCTGTTCCGCTTTTGGCTCAGACTCTTATCAATGACAGGATAATTTCACAAATTGAAGCTGGTGAAGCGGTGCTTCTCAATGCCCGATGGAATGATGCTAATAAAATATATGAATCGATGCGGAACGAAAATAAAAACAATCCTGTTGGTTATCTTTATCTGGCCGGGGCGATACAATCGAAGATGATCGCTTCTGAAGAAAATTTGGAGAGTGAGCGGTTTTTTGCTCTGCTTGATAGTACAATTTTGTTATCCGAGAAAATTTTACCCAACTGCTCGACAAAAGATTCGGCGCTCTGTTATCTGTTTTTGGGTCATCAGAATGCGTATCGGGCGGTTTGGGAAGCGCGGTTTGGTTCTAATCTGTCGGCTATTAGTTACGGTTTTAAGGCGAGAAATATGTATGACAAGGGAGTTGAGATCGACTCGACTTTGATTGATATTTGTTTTGGGTTGGGGTCGTATCATTACTGGAAAACAGTCAAAGCAGGGATATTGACCTGGACCGGGATTTTAAAAAATGACAGGGAAAAGGGAATAGATGAAATAAATCGCGCGATTGATTCTTCCTTATTTAGTAAAAACGCCGCCCGTTCATCGATGATCTGGATCTATATCAATGAAAAAGAATATGACCGGGCGATAATTCTGGCGAGGGAGATGCACCTAAAATATCCGAATGGCAATTTTTTCCTCTGGCCGCAAGCCGAAGCCTATTTTAAGCAGAAGAAATATTCTGAAGCGATAAAAATATACGACACTATTCTTGTTCGCTTAAAAGATGAACCGGGGAATTATTATAATATTATTGAAGTGGTGTACTATCTGTATCAAAGCTATTTTAAAAACAATCAAAAAGATAAAAGCAGAGAAATGCTGATTTATTTTGATACGATCAAAGATAGTTTTCCAAAACAGACGCGTCGCAAGCAGCGCCGTAACATCTCATTTTTAAGCAGAAAAAACTGAATTAGTTTGTAAAATATTACAAAATATTGTAAATTGGTAAAGCTATGAAAAACGATAAAAAACAGATAGAAATCAAACTGACGGCTGAAGTGTCGTGCGCTGGTTGAGCTTCCAAGTTGGGGCCAAAGTTTTTGGCCGATGTCTTAAAAGGTTTGCCGGTTGAGACCAATCCGAATCTTCTGGTTGGGTTTAACACCGCCGACGATGCCGGTATCTTTAAGATCAACGATAAGTTGGCGTTGGTGCAGACGGTTGATTTTTTTCCGCCGATAGTTGATGACCCATATATTTTCGGGCAGATTGCGGCGGCCAATGCGCTCTCTGATATTTACGCGATGGGCGGGAGACCGCTTACTGCGCTTAATATTGTCGGGTTTCCGCCCGGGATGCCGCCATATATTTTGACCGAGATACTCAAAGGCGGTGCCGATAAAATCCATGAGGCTGGTGCGGCGCTGGTTGGCGGGCATTCGATTAAAGACAAAGAGCTGAAATATGGTATTTCTGTCACCGGTATTATTGATATCGATAAGATTGTCACCAACAGTAATGCCCAAATCGGTGATAAACTGTATCTGACCAAACCGTTGGGAACCGGTATTATTACCACGGCAATCAAAAAAAATGCCGCTGATATCGAGTCGGCTGAGTATGTAATGAATTTGATGACGCAATTAAATAAAACAGCCTGTGAACTGATGCTGAAACATAATGTCCATTCTGCCACCGATGTGACCGGGTTTGGAATTCTGGGGCACGCTTATGAGATGGCGAGTGCATCAGGGGTGAGTATCAAATTAGATTTTGGTAAATTGCCGCTTATTCCGAAAGCTCTTGAGTATGCCGAAGCCGGTAATCTGACCGGCGGCGCCAATGCCAATATAGATTATCTTAAAGATAAGGTGCAGATTTTATCTGATCTGAAAAAAGCGGAACTTGATATTTTGTATGATGCGCAGACCTCCGGTGGCCTGTTGATTGCTTTGCCGCCGGAATCGGCTGAAAAGTTTATGGCCGAAGCCAAATCTCTCGGCCTCACTGTCTCTGAAATCGGTGAGGTGGTCAAAAAGAGTGAGTTTGGGATAGTGGTGGGGTAATATTTTTGTTTCTTTGAGGTCGCAAATTGCGACTTCAAAAAAAAATAGGCACAAATGGAATCTCAAAAATATTTGTATAAGTATCGCCGTTGGGATGATGATGAAAAGCATCAACACCAAAAAACCGTAATAACTGAAAAGAAAATATATTTTACTTCGGCCGACAAGTTTAATGACCCCTTTGATTGTAACATTCCTTTAAGGTATGATTTGCTTTTAGAAGAAGATCAATTAAGTGTAATCAAAAGATATATTTTGGAAATTCAGCCTAATATTAATCCAACCGAACTTAACACGCTGGCAGAAAAGGGGCATGAAAAAGGTTATTTAAATAGTCAAGAAAACATTGAACGAGCATTAAAGAAATTACGAAATGTTATCGGAATATTTACAGCGACAAAAACTTATAAAAATATTCTAATGTGGTCACATTATGCCAATAGCCATTCCGGGTATTGTGTGGGATTTAATTTACCTAAACTTCTCTTATTTTTTAAAAAATTGAAAAATGATCGAAGAATTACTATAACTGAACCTGTTAAAGTTGTTTATAAAAACAAGTATCCAATTTATTTGCCAAATGTTTCAGATGATGATGATAGTTATATAAAACCATTTGTAACGAAATCAAAATTATGGAAATATGAAGATGAGTATAGAATATTTAGATCAGGCTTGGCGAATTTTTCACTTCAATTGGATGAGGGAATTATTTCCAAAGTGATTTTGGGAAGCATGATGGAATCGAAACACAGAGAAGAAATTAAATTAGAACTTTGTAAATGGCCGAATAGAATTGAATTATTTGAAGCCAAAATGAGGAAAGATCAATTTGGTCTGGATTTTGAAAGAATTCCTTATTAATAGTTTAGTAGGGCGGAATCCCGAAGCGGTTCCGCCAATATGATTCTTTCTAATTATAATACTATCAAACTCTTATCTTCGCTATTTATCAACGCTTCAAAAACATCTCGGGTGTTTTCTAATCTGATTCCGATACAGCCGAGCGTGCCAGGTACATTACCATCAGGATGGATACCAAACCCTGATCTATCAGTTTCAAACTGTGGTTTTATCCGGCACCACCAGGCAAAGCCGGTTTTATCTCGGTATGGATTATATTTGACTGCAGTTGATTTGATTTCGACCGGTTCGTTGATTAAATATTTCCCCGAAGGTAATTTTCCTTTTCCATAAGGTCCGCTAATAGCTGGCCAATGGTTGCCATCGGGGGAAGTCAGTCTGTTATTTTCAAATTTCCAGGGCATATAGAATTGGATAAGCCCAAATCAACTGAAACTTGATGGTGATTTTGCAGTGTACCGCCTTATGGGTGGGAATCTGTTAACCCACGTCTAAAGACATGGGGCACCATGCAAATTTGCTACAACATCACCCCTAATTCATTTCAGCTTCCTTGTGTACATGAGTGATTATAGGAGTATGGAAAATTACAATTTTACTACACATCTATCGACCAAAAAAGCCGTTTTGACAAAACGAACCCATTTTTGCCGTAATTGTATGAAAGTGAATGTGTTACAAGGAAGGTTTGGGATTGCCATGATGATCATGTTGTGAACTCCTCAAACTATATAACCTTGACATATGGTCGATTTACAGACATATTCTAAAATTAAACCTAATGAGGTTTGGTTTGTATTATAAAATAGATAATGAAACAAAGGATTTAAAATGTCATATAATTTTGCATTAACCGGTGCGGCCGGATATGTCGCCCCTCGTCACTTAAAAGCGATAAAAGATACCGGCAATGAACTTATCTGTGCCGTTGATCCGAATGATTCGGTGGGGATACTGGATAGTTATTTCAAAGATGCCCGATTTTTTACTGAATTTGAGCGGTTTGATCGTCATGTTGAAAAACTTCGGCGGGCAAATAAAAACAATAAAATTGATTATCTATCGATCTGTTCGCCAAATTATCTCCATGATG
>DAOUVS010000084.1 GCA_030667525.1 Candidatus Zixiibacteriota bacterium
CTATCTTTCTTCGAAGCTTTGGCAAAACCGTAGCCTGGAAGATCAACAAAATAGTATGCCTCATTTATCAGGAAAAAATTTATCAGTCTGGTCCGTCCCGGTGTTTTCGAAGTTTTGGCTAACTTCTTCTGGTTGACCAGTCGATTGAGAAGAGTTGATTTGCCAACATTGGACCGCCCGGCGAAAGCTACCTGAGCCAAACCGTCGGATGGAATTTTCTCAACATCTTTATAGGAACAAAAAAAAACCGCGTTTACTGTCATTTTTTTAATACGTAATTTATTTAAGCGTCTATTTATAACAGATCATTAGTCAAAAAAACAGACTTATTTTCTGCCTGGTTTCTTTCTTTTTAATGTCTTTTTGCTTTCAGCTTTTTTGCCTATCAAATCATCAAATGCGATCTTTATGGCATCATCAACCTGATTCATCGGTATCAGATTCATCCCTTTTAAAAGCTCTTTGGGAAGGTCCGGAAGATCTTTTTTATTTCTGGCCGGAATCGCAACATTGGTAATACCGGTTCGTTTGGCCGCCAGAAGTTTTTCATTGAGACCGCCAATAGCAAGAATATCACCGGTTAGCGTAACTTCACCGGTCATAGCAAGATTAGATTTTAACGGTTTGCCGGTAACTATTGATAAAATCGCCAGCAGGATAGTAATTCCGGCTGATGGACCATCTTTGGGAACGGCACCTTCCGGAACATGAACATGAATCTCAATTTGCTCAAAGAAGTCCGGTTCCAGTCCGTATTTTTTCGCATTACTGCGGATATATGACAATCCTGCCGAAGCCGACTCCTGCATCACTTCGCCAAGTTTGCCAGTCAGGGTCAATTTTGCATGACCTTTCATAATGCTGACTTCGATCGGCATCACTTCGCCACCAGCTTCGGTCCAGGCGAGACCAACCGCATATCCGGGACATGGCTTGGTTTTAATATCGGTTGACATAAAGCGGGGAACACCAAGATATTTTGAAACTGATTTTTTTCCGATCTTATATTTTTTCTTATGACTTCCTTCGGCAAGTTTCTGAGCGATTTTTCGCATCACTGAATTTAACTGCCGCTCCAGTTCGCGAACACCCGATTCTCTGGTATAATACCTGATGATATCACCCAGGGCGTCATTGGTAAACTCGGGGCTGATTTTTCCCAATCCCAATTCTTTCTTGACCTTCGGCAGAAGAAACTTGCGAAAGATTTGCGCCTTTTCAAATTCAAGATATCCTGGCAAACGGATAATTTCCATCCGGTCTCTTAATGCCGGCGGGATACCATCCATTGAATTAGCAGTCGTGATGAACAGTACGCCGGAAAGATCAAAATCGAGTTCGAGATAATTATCTGAAAATGCAAAATTCTGTTCCGGGTCCAAGACTTCCAGCAGTGCAGCTGCCGGATCGCCGCGGAAATCTGCGCCAATCTTATCAACTTCATCGAGCAAAAATAGCGGATTGGAAGAACCAGCTTTTCTTAATAACTGAATAATACGTCCCGGCATCGAACCGATATAGGTCCGACGGTGTCCGCGAATTTCGGCTTCATCATGAATACCGCCGAGTGACATTCTGACAAATTTTCTGTCGAGCGCACGGGCGATTGACCGACCGACCGATGTTTTTCCAACCCCGGGAGGACCAACCAAACACAAAATCGGACCTCGAACTTTGCCGGCCACCTTTAATACGGCCAGATGTTCCAGAATTCTCTTTTTCGGTTTATCCAGACCATAATGATCTCCGTCAAGAATCGATTTGACCTCGGCAAAATTGGTGCGATCTTTGGTGATAATATTCCATGGCAATGCCAGCACCCAGTCGATATAACCGCGAACCACAGCCGACTCGGCCGAATAAGGGTGCATCTTCGAAAGCTTTTTTATTTCTTCTTCGGTTTTTTCTATGACCTCATCGGAGGCATCAATTTTGGCCAGTTTATCACGAAGATCCTTGACCTCATTGGTCGCTTCGTCGGACTGCCCCAGCTCTTCTCTGATCGCTTTGAGCTGTTGTTTGAGATAAAACTCTTTTTGATCTTTTGACAACGATTCCCGAATCGTTCCATCAATTTTCTGTTCAAGATTTAAAATCTCTATTTCCGAGCGAAGGATTTCAGATATTTGCGAGAGTTGCTCCTTAACAGTATCCAATTCCAGAATCACCTGCTTCGCTTCCATTTTCATTAGAATATGAGCCGCAATGGTATCGGCCTGTCGCTGATACCCATCAACAGAAGGCATCGACAAGAGAACTTCCTCCGGTATCCTTCGGTTGAGTTTTACATACTGGGTGAACAACTCTTTAACCATCCGGGACATAGCCTCGGTTTCTTTATCCTTTGAATTATCAGGCGGTACAATCTGCAATCGTGCGGAATAAAATCCACCGGTCTTTTTATATGTTTTTATTCGACATCTGATAAGTCCCTCAACCAAAACTTTTAAGGTTCCATTTGGTAACTTCATAACCTGAAGTATCCGGGCAACGACTCCAACCGGATGAAGATCTTTTAGGGTGGGACTTTCGGTCGCCGGTTCTTTTTGAGCACAAAGTAAAATCAGCTTATCGAGAACCATCGCTTCATGCAAAGCCGAGATTGTAAACTGGCGTCCCACGAGAAGAGGATAAATCATATGAGGTAAAATAACTATATCTCGTAGGGGTAAAACCGGTAGTGAGGCTTTTACATCAATTTTCTCTTCATTATATTCAATTTTCATTTTCTTTTCCCAAAATTCCAAATTCTAAATTCCATCATATTTTAATATTACAATCCACAATCTAAGCAATTCGCGGCCCAATGGTGAGGATTTTTTTACAAAAAAATATCCCCGGGCAAAAAAGTGATTTTAACTCCGGGGATAAAAATAATTGAATATTCCGATTTATGTAATATTATCGCGTTTTCATGACACTCCAACAGGTTGTGTTTGAGCTTGAGATTGGCCTGATTTCTTGAGAAGTTCTTCCTTTTCAAGGTATATTTTCTCAAGAGAGATATACATTTCAGCCAGCTTTTTATTGGCATCGGACAATATATCAATCAAATCGCCAACTTCTAATTCAAGATACTGGGCCAGCTTAATTGACTGAACAATAGATTCTTTCATGATTTTATTCAGATCATTCTCTTTAATCTTTAGAGTTTTTGATATTTCTTGAATAAACTCAATATTCTGCTCGACCTCGGGATAATAATCCTCAAAGGGACCAAGTGTGAGTCGGTCGGCCAATGCAATAATATTGTTAAAAGTGGAATCCTCTTGAATAATCCCGGCGCTATCGCAGTCATGATGATTCTGAACTGCAAACGTCAGCTTAGTCGGAAGTCTCCATGATTCAACAAGTTCTGCTCCAACGTCGCAATGAGTACAGCCAAGTAATTTCCTTTCGGCTTCAATGAGACCTTTGCCTGAGCGACTCATCTCATTGAGAACTTCCTCATATTCATCCCTAAAATGCAGTATCATAATCAGAATGCCGACATCATGAAGAATTCCTCCGATAAACGCTTCCTCCTGATCGCCAGAATCGACAACTTCGGCAATACTCTTGGCAATTGAGGCGACCTCAATAAAATGCCGACTGATTCTTTTGATATTGAATTTTTCGGCGAGATCCTGACCGCCAACAATTGAAAAGACCGAACTGCTTAGCGCCAGAATTTTCAAACTGTTGACACCCATAACCGTTACCGCTTCGGAAATTTTACTAACCCGCCGGGATCGATTGTAATGGGCCGAGTTTACCATTTTAAGGACCAATGTTGTTAGTGAGACATCAGTAGAAATTGCCTTGGCAATCTCTTTGGCGCCGGTGTTGGGATCATCGACTGCTTTAAGAACTGCCGCCAGCGTTTGCGGCAGGGCACCAATTTGATGGATGCTGGAGACTATCTCTTTAGGCGAAATTTTTTCCATATATTCCTCTCCTATCAAAAAATGCAGGGATTTTTAGTAAGTATGCCTATTAGAAAATATATCGGAATAACAGAATCTTATAATTAGTGCAGAAATAGAACAGATTTTTGCCGAGTATTGGCCGTTTCCCATACCAATCTTAACCAACAACTTTTAGCCGAGCAAACTTGGCCATAATTCTTTTTTGGCCAACTCCGGTAAAATAGATATCAAGGCGGAGCGATTCGCCGGCCCCTTCAACTCCGGTGACCTTGCCCCGTCCAAAAGTCGGATGCTGAACTATACATCCCGGGCGAAGAATTTCCTCTTCCTCATACTCGTAATAGACACCACTTTTGGCAGATGTTCCAGATTGAACCGGTTTGGGGCGCGATTGATATGAATTATATGATCGCTCCGGTTGGTAGTGGCGATTATCTGAAGTTTCCACCAGTCCGGGCGGCAGTTCCTTTATAAACCGGGAAGGAATCGCACCCATCTCCCCATAGCGGCCGCGGCTGGCGGCCATCGAAAGGAATAGATTACGTTTGGCTCTGGTCGCCCCGACATAGAACAGACGACGTTCCTCCTCAAGCTCTAACGGGTCCTCAATTGCCCGTCCCAGAGGAAAAAGACCATCCTCAAGGCCAACCATAAAGATCGCCATAAACTCCAGACCTTTAGCAGAATGAAGAGTCATCAGTGAAAGTTTATCTTCTATCTCGTCATACTTGTCCAAATCGGTATAGAGTGAGATCTCGGCGAGAAAATTATCAAGAGTCGGTTCGGTCGAAGAGGCGGCAAATTCAACCGCCGCCGCAATAAATTCGTCGATATTTTCCACCCGGCTTTGGCCCATCACCGGATCTTCCTCAATTAATATTTCAGGCAGCCCAAGTTTATCAACCAGTTGCTGAATCAGGGTCCCAATATCGACAAAATTTTTCTGCTCAATAAACGGTTCCACCAAATCAATAAATTTGGCAAGGAGGGTTTTGGGGCGACTACCAAGTTGGTCACATTCCTCAAGTCTTCCGCAAGCCTCAAGAATTGAAATATTCTTTTGCGCGGCAAACTCACGAAGATGGACAATGCTGGTTTCGCCGATTCCCCGTTTGGGATAGTTAACAATTCGCTGAAATGAAATATCATCTTTGCCGTTGGCCAAAAGTTTTAGATAGGCAATAACATCTTTGATCTCTTTTCTCTGATAAAACGAAACCGACCCAAAAATCTGATATGGTAAATTGTGTCTTCTCAGATGTTCCTCAAATGCTCTTGATTGGGCGTTGGTGCGATATAAAATAGCCATATCTTTTAGCATATACTTCTGCCGACACGATTCAATAGCGTCAATAATCGATTTGGCTTCATCGGAAGCGGTATCGTTCAAGATCAATCGCACCGGATCACCCTGATCAATTTCGGTCCAGAGGATTTTGCCTTTTCGGGCCTCATTATTGGCAATCACCGCCGATGCAGCTTCAAGAATTGTCCGGGTGGAACGATAATTCTGTTCCAGCTTGATAACTTTGGCACCGGGAAAATCTTTTTCAAAATTGAGAATATTGGAAATATCGGCACCACGCCAGCGATAGATCGATTGATCTTCATCACCGACAACACAGATATTATGATGAGGGCCGATCAAAAATTTTAGCAAACTATACTGGCTATGATTAGTATCCTGATATTCATCAACCAGAATATATTTCAGCTTATTTTGATAATTGAGACGAATATTTTCATTTTCTTTTAACAACCGCACCGCCTGGAAAATCAGATCATCAAAATCGAAGGCATAACATTCGGTGAGCCGCCGTTCATACATCTGATAAATCTCGGCTGTCCGGGTTTCGAAGTATCCCGATGCCTTCTGTGCAAAAGTTGCCGCATTTTCCATTTTGTTTTTGGCGCTCGAAATTTTGCGCCGCACCGATTGAAAGGTAAACTGAGTTCGTGACAAACCGAGTTGATCGATACAATTTTTAACCAGTGCTTTGGCATCATCCTCATCATAGATAACAAAATTTGTTGGATACCCGATAGCAGGTGCTTCCCTTCTCAAAAGCATCGCACAAAACGAATGAAAAGTAGAAACGGTCAGACCATAGGTATTTCCCTCAAGCAGACTTTCTATCCGCTCTTTCATTTCGCGGGCCGCTTTATTGGTAAATGTTACCGCCATTATATTAAACGGCTCGGCCAACCCACTTTTGAGGATATGAGCAACCCGTGAGGTTAGAACTCTGGTTTTCCCGGAACCGGCCCCGGCAATTATCAAAAGAGGGCCTTCGGTGGCGGTCACCGCCTCTTTCTGCTTCGGGTTGAGATTATCTAAGTATTCCTGTTTCATTTGTTGTCCTATATCATAAAGAACCGGAATATAGCGGTATCATTTTTTTTGGCAAGTTAATATCAATCACCACTTGAAAAAGTCGCCAAAAAATGTATTATAGGGGTATGTCAAAACTGAAGTTGATTCAATATATCGTTCTGGTGCTGTTTTGCGCCTTCTTTGTTTATAACGCAATCTCTTATTCATTTACTCAGGATGATGCTTTTATTTCATACCGTTATGTTAATAACTTCCTGAATGGCGATGGCCTGACTTTTAATCCGGGTGATTCGGTCGAAGGATATACCAGTCTGTTTTTTATTCTTCTTTTGTCACTTCTGGGACGGTTTGGGATCGATATTATTATTGCATCGAAGATTATTGGGGTGGCCTCTGGTGTCGCCATTATTTTTCTCTCATTTTTCTGGAGCCGCAAACTTCCCGGTTTTGAAGATGAACCGGCTTTGCCTCTCGCTGTTCCATTTTTGCTGATTACCAATGGTGCCTTTGCATACTGGACTATTTCCGGGATGGAGACGCTTCTTTTTGCGGCGTTAGTGTTGTTTGGCGTATATCTCGCCTCAAATAAGAATTTTCTGTTTATCCCTGTCTTTGCTATCGCGACATTAACCCGTCCCGAAGCAGGTTTGATATTCCTGATAATTCTGATATATATGATTTATGCCAAAATATTTCGTATCAAGGATGCTCTAAAATATTTTGCACTGTTTGCAATTTTTATAATACCTCAATTTGTTTTTCGTTTGATCTACTACCATGATATTCTGCCGAATCCGTTTTATGCTAAAACCGGTTCATCGGTTGAGTATCTGATCTCCGGTTTTGAATATGTCTGGTTGTTTTTGAGTTATTATGGTCTTTATGGCGGCTTACTGCTGATTCCATTGTATGCTGCCAAATACTTTTCCCGGCCCCTGCAACTTATTCTGGCTGTCACTTTTATTTATACTTTATATGTATTATTAATCGGAGGCGATGTCCTGCACTGTTTCCGCTTTTTTATCCCGGTGATAACTCTGTTTTATATTCTTTTTGTTTGTTCTCTGATATATCTGGCAAAAAACTCGGAGATGTTTAAAAACAAAAAATATGACAGTGCAATAATTGCAATAATTCTTGTTTTTGGTTTGTTTTCATATTTTGCCCCGATTGAACATATCAATGGTTTTCTTGTTGCTGAGCGTGGGTTGGTCAACAAAATGACCCATCTCGCTTTTATTCTTGATCCCCATGCAAAGGCGCATAACAAAATAGCCTGCAGTACTGTTGGGGCGTTTGGTTATTATAGCGATGCTAAGGTGATTGATATGCTCGGTCTGACCGACCGAAACATCGCTAAAAATCCGCAGACGTTTGATAATGTTCGGTCTACCTGGAAAGAGCGGAATTATAATATCCCGTATATCATGGAAAGCAATCCTGATTTTATTATTTTCTCGACCGGTCTGAAACCATCGGCACCGGCGGAAAAGGCACTGTTTCTGTCCTCCAAATTCAGACAGGGGTACTATCCGATTTTTGGAGTTGGCGCCGAGATGAAGGTTATCTATAAACGGCGTCCCGATTTTGACGGAGAAGATGTATATTTCGATGACCCATATTTTATCGATCTTTTTGCCGAGGCGATCAATCGTAAATCACGCAATGAATATGACGAGGCATTTGCGATGGCGCTTGAGTCTATTGTGAAAGGGCCGCCAGATTTTTATCTTCCGCTTTCAATGTTGGGAGAGATTCAATTTGAGTTTGGGGAACCGGCTGATGGTGTTACCTTTCTGAAGGAAGCACTGAGAAGATCGAACGGTTATGCCACAATTTCGGCAGATATTCTGGCGCGGTATTATGAAGCTGTCGGCGATAGTACAGCCGCCGCCGAAATCAATTTGAATCAGCTAAAAATCAATCGACTCGATTGAGAAATTCCTTGTAAGTTATACACTTCCATTAAATTACAACGAAATGGGTTCGTTTTGTCATTTTTCACTTTTCGAACTATTAACTTTATACTGTTTTTGATATTAGGTTGATATTCATACGGTTACAAATTCTCCCCGAAAGTGTAAAATGGGTTCGTTTTTTTGCCAATTATTTGTTTTCTATAATCATCCATGTACAAAAGGGTACGGATATAAATTAAGGGTGGGTTGGTGGTGAATTTGTAAAAATATGCCCTCGGGCAGACGAGGCGTCTGCCGCCTACAGGAATCTCGCATAAATATAACGAATTACACAAAATATTATTTGACATAATGGGCTATTAAACGTTATCTTGGTAGATGTTGGGGTAAATATGGGAGGCGTTATGAAAAAACCGTTGTTAATCTGGTTGGCGATACTGGTCTTACTGGTATTTGCTATTTTTCTTCTATCCTGTGAGAAGAATTACATCACACAGGCACCAGAAGAGCATGTTCCTGAATATCATATGACATATAATTGCGTGATGCCCACGTATGGTGGCCCCAGCTACGTAATTACAATTAATACTAACACTCATGAGGTGATAGATTCCGTAAATTATGAAAATTTGCCATTAAGAGATTTGTGCTTTATTGATGGCGGAAATAAAATCTTAATAGCAGGATATCCCAATACGTTCATAGAAGATGCCGTTTAGCACGACACGGTATCATTTATAAATAGATATTTCTATAATTTATATCTTTCATCTAATAGCAGATATTGTGCCGCTACTGAGGATATGATATATATATTATCGCTTCCTGACTTAAATGTTATTGATAGTGTCGATAACGGGGAAAGTGGTTCTTTAGTACCGATTGGAATTGATGATGAAAAGAATATCCTGTATGCGTATCTTTATAATTCCAGTCTGGTTTATAAAATTGATTTTTCGGTTAACCCTTCAGAAACGACGGTTGTTGATATAGCCTCATGGCGCCCCAATCCGAATAGAAAGATTATCGGCTCTCTATCGCCGGATAATAAGACTCTCCTTTTAAACAGCGAGGAGGCTTATGAATCATATACTCTTTTTGAATATAGTGCCGACAGTATGTCATTTATTGATGAAATTCCGGGGCAGAGATTGATTGGGCCCACATGGACATCCGACGGGCAAATATGCTATGGATCAAATGGCGGAAGTGTCGTAAAATATAATATTCAGACAAAAATATTCAGTACGGTAATTGATAGAGAAAGTACGTTTTCACCTGATGTCAATTATTACCTCGGTGATGGTTTTTATGCACTGGACGTTCATCTAACCCCCGATGATAAATGGCTTTATATTCAACTGCCTCCTTATTGCGGCGGACCCTGTCTTGGTTTTGGAGGGCATACTTTGGTCTATGATATAGAAAAAGGAGACATCGTTTATAGATATGATTATTCAGAATATTCGGAAATCCACTACGGTCTTATGCGAATCAATCCAAAAGACTGGAGTAATTAATATGAGAAGCAATATTTTATTAATGATAATTATGATAACTCCACTATCGGGATTTTGTCAAAGTGAATATTATTACGACTATGATAAATATACAAGGGTAGAGTATTCGGATAATTATATTGCTATTGAAACAAATGATAATCTCACTGACTGGCCAAGTTTTTTCGAAAATAATGAACTCATAATTATTAATTAAAAATGTGAAATTATTTTAAACTCTACTGACAGGTTCTGTCAGGGTCAGGTTGTATCTTAATAAAGAATAATCAAGTAATAAGCAGATAATTTTGAAAGAAAGTATTATTGTATTAGGTGGGGAGAAGATTATGATAAATATCCATCGGGAATGACAAATTGTTTGCATGGGAAGTAGCAACATTTCAAATGGGAGAAATTGTATGAGGCATAAATTCTATAAAATGGCAATACTTGTTGTCATATTATCTATCTGTTTATTTCAATCCTGCGACAAAGACTGCCCGATTTGCCCGAACGAGGATATCGGCGAACCAGGCAACTACAGACTATATACCATTAATGGGCACAATACCTTTACGCTTTACGCTATCGATATACCTGCTGACACAATAGTCGATTCGGTAGCGCTGGGCCATGGATTTTATAACTGTTTTCTGACACCCGATGGAGACCGGCTACTTGTTACTAACTGGGATACAAGGCAGATGGAGGTTTATAATACTGTCGATTTGTCGCATTTAGAAACATTGACCGATCAATACGGCGACTACTATTTCGATAAAACAGATAATATCGGGATATACTATTCAGTTGTTAATAAGAAGATATTTTTTATCGATCCTGCTACACTGACGCCACTTGATTCAATTCCCCGTAGTATTGGAGATGGCTTTCTAGATACGGTTACTAATCTTTTTATTGCTCCCAAGTTCAACACGAATATAGTTTATCTCATTGACTGTAACTCCCGAACACTTATTGACTCGCTTGACATGGGCCATCTTGTCTATAATCTCGCCTACAACTGGCTGACTGATGATATATATTTTCATGGTAAGCAAGACGATTATGGCGGATTCTACTGCTATGATATGGCTTCCGATTCAATCACTTTGGCAATAACCACTACTGCCCCGTTCGGAGGGGTAACGATTTCACCTGATGGGACAAAAATTTATATGACCGACGGCGGCGATGGCTGGCATTTTATCTATCCAAGAGGTGATATTGGGGTGTTGAATGCGGAAACTCACGAACTTATTGAGCTTATTCCGCCTTATATAATCCCGCCGGGTGATAGAATATCTTACCCTCTGTTTGGTAGAATATTCATCACCCCCGATGGCCAAAGAGCATACGTGGGGGAAAGTTGGAACAATAATGCGTATACTCCGATAGCTGTCGTTGATCTTCGCAAGGGAAAGATTATCAAAGGTCTGTTTAATGATGTGGATTTTTCATCTGGGGCGATAGCAATCGGCCCGGTACCAGAATAAAGGAGAAATTAAGATGTTTATAAGAAGATTAATTGAATTAATCATTGCAATTATGATACCAATATGTTGTCTCGGAATTACATCTGCCCTCGCGCAAGACAGCTATTATTATGGGCTTGGACAACAACCGCTTTATAAATGCGATTCAATTATTACGATCAAGTTTGACCCGTCCGTTCCAGCCCAACATTCCAGTGATTTCGTGTACTTGGTTGAAGCGATTGATGAATCATATC
>DAOUVS010000132.1 GCA_030667525.1 Candidatus Zixiibacteriota bacterium
AGTAACCCAATACGTAATTGTTTTGGAAATGGTAATGCTGGACATATGTTCTTTCTCGCACTTGGATTCTCTTTTAGATAATTGTATATATTATTAAACACATAATCATTTAGCTCTTTAGAGATGTCCTCTGCAAACTGCTCGGCTTGTTTTCTAGTAACATTAGGCATAGACTCTTTCCTGTGTTTTAACGTGTGAAATTAGGTTAGATTTTATCTTTCCAAAGCTCCAACTTCCTTCAATAGCCTAACAATCTCCTCATACCCAAGTTGAGAAGCTATATCCAGCGGAGTAAAGCCATTTTCTGTGTCGGCAGCATTAACGTCCGCATTTGCTGATAGTAGCAGTTTTACGACCTCCGTATGACCTTTTTGTGACGCAAACCACAGTGGAGTAAAGCCATTTTCTGTGTCGGCAACATTAACGTCTGCATTTTTGGCTAGTAGTAATTTGACGACTTTAATATGTCCTTTTGCCGAAGCCACCATAAGCGGACTAATACCATTTGTTGTGTCAATAGCATTTACAATGGCATTTGCAGCAAGTAACAGTTTGACGACTTCGATATGGCCATGGTATGAAGCCATTGACAGCGGAGTGGAACCATTCTCTTTTGCAGCATTAATGCCTGCATTTGCAGCCAGTAGTAACTTAACCACTTCGGTATGGCCCTGCATAGACGCTATGTAGAGTGCAGTAACGCCTTGTTCTTCTACAGCATTAACATCTGCATTTGCTGCCAGTAGCACTTTTACAACTTCTGTATGTCCATTTTGTGATGCTATAAACAGCGGGGTAGATCCATCTGTTGTAATGGCGCCATTAACATCTGCATCTGCAGTCAAAAGTAGTTTGACAACCCCGGCATGATCGTTCCCAGAAGCCATATACAGAGGAGTAACTCCGCTTGTTGGGCTGGTAGCATTGACATCAGCATTTGCAGTGATTAGCAGTCTCACCACTTCGGTATAACCAGTCATAGAAGCCACAAAGAGCGGAGTAATGCCGTCAGTTGTGGCAACAACATTTACATCAGCATTTGCAGTAAGTAGCAGCTTAACAACTTCGGTATTACCATTTGCTGCAGCCTGCCAAAGTGGAGTAGTGCCTTGTTTCGCGTCGGCGGCATTTACATCAGCATGTGCAGTCAGTAGCAATTTGACGATTCCGGCATGATTATTATGTGATGCCGACCACAGCGCAGTAAAGCCATTTGTTGTGTCGGCTACATTTACATCAGCATTTGCAGTCAGTAGTAGTCTTACAACTTCTGTATGTCCATGGTAAGAGGCCACATGCAAAGGAGTAGCTCCTTCAGTTGTTCCGGGAGCATTTGCATCCGCATTTGCAGTCAGTAGTAGTTTGACGACTTCGGCATTGCCATCCTTTGATGCCATATACAGCAGGGTAACACCGTATATATTTCTAGCATTTACATCTGCCCCAGAGTTTATCAAACTACGAATTTCTTCAATATCATTAGCTGAGAATTCTTCTGAGAGAACAGCCAATTTTTCCGTTGCCTCACTATTCGGAGTTTGTGCAAACAAAGTTACACTAAAGAGCAAAGTAATAATTGAAACCGAATAGATATATTTGATCATACTATAGCAATTGTTATCTTTTGACATTCTGTCCTCCATTTATTGATAGTCAATATGTGAGACGTTTCTCATAAGTTAGAGTATTCAAATAAACCAGTCAAGCGTTTCGTGAAATTTGAATGATACTTTAATTGATGGCAATTACTAGGCCAGAGTTTTCCAATGTAGAACGGACATAATTTATTGGATTTATGATTCTATCGCTGCGTTATTTAATTTGTAAGCTATTGTGTGCCTTAAATAAGCGGAGAGGCTGGGATTCGTCGCAGGGCTATTGCCCGGAGATCCTGAGGATAGCCGTTAGGCGTTCCGAAGGGAACCCTTTTACAAGTTCTAATTTCTTATTTCTATTCCATCTCTTTATTTCTCGTTCACGCTTTCTAACTTCAGACTCGGTTTTGTGTGATTCAAAATAAACCAATTGTACCGGGCGGTTGAATCGCGTATATCTGGCGCCATGCCCCGAGTTATGTTTTTCTAATCTATTCGTGATATCTTTGGTGATACCGGTGTAAAACGAATCATTAATACATTTCAAAATATAGAGATACCACATTGATTTTATATTATTCACAGGCTTGAATATCCTTCGCTACACTCAGGATTTAGGAACGCTTAAGTCGTCAAAACTCCTATGCGTTCTAAAAGCGGAGAGGCTGGGATTCGAACCCAGGAGGGGCTTTTGACCCCTACACACTTTCCAGGCGTGCTCCTTCGGCCAACTCGGACACCTCTCCGATATAAAACATAACCAGCAATGCTGGCCAGGCAATACAATAAGCTGGCAGTGCCAGCCCGGTAATACCGGATGAGCCAATGTAATTCAAATTAATGGAAAATCAAGCAGAATAATCTAACCTGTAAATTGCTCAGCATCATTGAAAAATTTCCGAATAACTATCTCCCCGGCAACAATGGAAGAAATTGTAAGCGAAGATAAAAGCATATAAGCAACTATCACCTGAATTAATACCGCTTTCAGCGGTGACACCCCGGCCAAAATCATTCCAGTCATCGCCCCTGGCAAAGCAACAATTCCAGCTGTTTTCATAAAGTTTAAAATTGATATCATCCCGGCTCTGACAGCATCACGGTAAAATCTTTGTGACGCCTCACGCCACGATTTCCCCAGCGACAAAGCGGTCTCAACTTCCAACCGATTATTTTTAAGATCGGAGCCGATACGGTCAAATGTGATCGAAATGGCGTTCATTGAATTAGAAATGATCATCCCGGTCAGCGGAATAATATATCTCGCTTCAGGGCTGATAATTTTTAATACTAACATCAAACCGAGCGTGATTAAAGATCCAATTGACAAAGATATAAATGAAATGGCAAAACCGCCTTTAAAATGACGAGCTCTTTGACCGGCGGTATAAGCAGCAACCAAAAGCATAATAAACACAGATAACAGCACCAAATATAATGATTCGCTCTTAAAGATAAATTCGAGAGCATAACCAACGGCAATCAACTGAATAAAAGTGCGGATAGAACCATAAGCGATCTCTTTTTCAACCGGAATAGATTTTATCCGTGATAAAACAAAGGCTATGACAACCAGAAAAAAAGCGGTCAGGACCTGAACATACCCGGTTTCAATCATTTCAATTCCCGCCTGATATATTTTTGTCCCTGCTCAGTTTTGGGATTGGTTAGCAACTCTGAGGTATCTCCATTCTCAATCAGTCGCCCCGACACCATTAAAAGTGTCTTCCCGCCCATTCTTTTGGCCTGCTCCGGATTATGTGTAACCATAATTGCCGTCAGACAGAACTCCTTCATTAGTGAAAGAATCAACAGCTCAATAGTCTGTGACGAGGTTGGATCAAGCGCTGCGGTCGGTTCATCGAGTAACAGTATTTCCGGTTTTAACAAAAGTGAACGGGCAATGGCAACCCTCTGTTTTTCACCAACTGATAACTCCGAAACATCTTTTCCGGCAAATTGAGAATTTAATCCGACCTGCTCAAGATGAAATTCTATTTCATCCTCAGTACAATCTGATTTGCAATATTCCATATTGGAACCAACGGTCCCCGGAAAAAGATAAGGTTCCTGAAATATCAGAGATAGATTCTTTCTTATCTCTGTCGGCTGATAGGAAACAAGAGGTTTATTCTGATATAATAGTTCGCCCTCAGAAGGATCATCAAGTCTGTTTAATAATCGAAGAAACGAAGTTTTTCCGGCTCCGGAGGGGCCGATTATATTATAAACATCACCTTTATGAAAAGTATATGAAAAACTATCAACGGTTTTTTTTGAGTTACCATTCGCTACAATCTGACGAGAAACATTTCTGGCTTCTAAAATTACGCTATCCTGACAAGATGACATATATGCTATTTTTCTTTTTCGCCAAAATATAGATGGCGTCCCAAAAGATTTACATATTCCGACCACCCGGCCCCGTCATTTTTCTCACGAATCCTGTTGATTGCGCCCATTTTTGAATCAAGCTCATCGGCATAATATAAAATAAACGCCTCAGGTATTTGCGGTACCACCGGTGAGGCAAATTCAATATGTCCGTGATGAGCCAGAATCAGATGCCGAAGTTTCATCAGCAGTTTGGGCGGAAAGGTTTCTAGCGACTCGGCTCTTTTGGCCAGTTCATGATCGGCCCAACTAATATGCCCGATCAGCCGCCCCTCATCGGTGTAATCTATAAACGATGTTATTTTGTACTGCGACAATTTTCCCATATCATGAAAAAGACCGCCAAAAATCAATAAATCGCGATCGATATAATCATACTTCCGGCCCACATCAATACAAATTTCGGTAACATTGATAGAATGCTCTGCCAAACCGCCAATATAAGAATGATGCCAGAGTTTGCCCGCCGCCGCCCTGAGATACGCCGCAAAAAAATCTTCATCACTCCAGAACAGATCTATCAATTTCGAGATATGGCTATTTTCCACTTTTTCTGTCAAACTGAGGATCTTTTTCTTCAATTCTTCCGTCGAAAACACCGAATGCGGTAAAAGATCGGCAAGATTGTATTCATCCTCTTTCGCCAGACGCATCTTCAGCACCCGCAATTGATTTTTCCCGCGGTATTGCTGAACATCTCCTTTGATTTTGACCACCATCCCCTCTTCAAGATCGTCAAGACCAAACTGCTCCGGCTCCCACCAGACACCGGTTATCCGGCCGCCGGAATCACCAAATTCGAGTGACAGGAATTTTTTGTCGTTATACTCTTTGACATCTTTCTTGCGAACAACAAGAATATCGGTCACTGTCTCATTTAACACAAAATCTTTAATCATCGCCAACCCCACTATCTTATATATCTTTTTAAGATAATCAGATAACTCGTCCCCGCAAAGTGATTTTTGTTTACTCCGCTAAATAGATACTTTATATTTCATTGTTATGAAAATAATTAACCGATACATTTTGTCGGCGCATGTTCCGCCATTTATATTTTCAATCCTGATTATCACCTTTATTTTAATTCTGGAAACTATCCCCAAAATCGTCGAGATGGTTATCGACAAGGATATCTCAGTCTGGATTGTTCTGGAACTGATCTTCCTTAATCTCGCCTGGATGCTTGCCCTCTCGATTCCGATGGCCGTTTTGGTGGCAACATTATTAACCTTCGGACGCCTGACCGCCGACTCAGAAATCATTGCTATCAAATCATCAGGAATTAGCTTACTAAGAATTCTCGTCCCGCTGATGATAGCTGCCGGTGTTTTGACTTATGGAATGATCCAGTTCCACGATAAGATACTCCCCGAACTTAATCATAAAGCGCGGCTTCTGACTGGCGATATCCGTTCGATGCGTCCGACCCTGACATTTCGACCCGGCGTTTTTATTACATCAATTTCAGGATATATCATTTTGATTGATAAAATCGATCATACCACTTCCGAAGTTGAAGGGGTTCGTATCAGCGAAACCAAAAATCCAAAAAATCCCCGTATCATTATCGCCAAATCCGGCCTGATGAAATTTATCGACGGCGGCCAGACGGTGCAGTTTACCTTATACGACGGCGAAGTGCATATGCTCAATTCCGAGGACCCGTCAAACTACCGCAAACTTGATTTCACCGAACAGTTGATCAATATTAGCGGTGTCGGTTCCGAATTAAAACGCTCCGAATCATCATTTCGCTCTGATCGTGAGATGAATATCAGCCGGATGTCTGAGACGGTTAAAAACGCTGAACAGGCGATAGAGCCGTATCGGGAGCGTATAAATCTATCGATCAAAAACAAATTTGATTTCCTTTTTGATGACTCACTTATCTATCCCCAGGACTCAACTATCACCGACTCATCGGCACTCGCATTTTTGAAAGTTGATCTCAAAGGGATCCAGCGCAAACTGCGGCGTGAAGTCAAACAGATTAAGGATCAGAACAAACTGATCAATAAATATGATATCGAAATACAGCAAAAATATGCGATCCCGGCCGCCGCTTTTGCTTTTATTCTCATTGGCGCCCCGCTCGGAATTCTCTCACGGAAAGGCGGCATGGGTATCACCGTCTCGATATCGCTGTTGATTTTTACCATATACTGGGCCTTTTTAATCGGCGGTGAGGACCTTTCCGACCGCGGAATGGTTGACCCGTTCTGGGGGATGTGGTCAGCTAATATATTAATTGGCGGAATCGGATTGTATTTATTGATAAAAGTTATAACCGAAAGACCGTTTTTCTCATTTTTCAGAAAGTAATTGTTTAAGAAGTATGAAAACACTCGACCGCTATATCCTTTTCAGTTTTCTTTCATCTCTGATAGTTATCTCCTTCGGTTTTGGCGTTCTCATTATTGCAATAAACATGGTCGAGGAACTGCGTCATTTTATCGATCATGAGGTTCCGCTCGGCGACATCCTGATTTATTATGTCTATTTTGCCGGCTGGGTTGTAAAATCGTTTCTGCCGGTGTTTGTTCTTCTGGCGGGGCTGACCTCGATCGGCATGCTGGCGCGTAAAAATGAGATTCTGGCGATGAAAGCTGCCGGTATCTCGCTTTATCGAATTGCGGCACCGATTTTGATCTTTACATTTTTGCTTAGTTTTGTGCATATCTATTACAATGAGTATGTTTACCCGCCCGGTAATAAAAAACGGGTTGAGATGAAAGAGTACACGATCAAAAAAAGATCGATGAAATCGAAATCGTCGATCAGTAATATTTATCGGCAAGTCAACAACGACCTTTTCTTTGTTATCCAGGGTTATGATGTCCCCAGAAAAGAAGGTTCTATTGTTAAGATCTACCGTTCGGAAAAAAACAAACTGGCCGAACTGATCAGTGCCGAAAAAATAAAATATACTTCGCGCAACGGGATGCTCTATAACGGCGTCCGACGCTATTTTGGCGACTCGACCGAAACCTTTGAGACCTTTGATACTTTGAGCGCCGCTTATATTAAGGATAAACCGTCCGACTTTGAAAGACCGCTTGAGAAACCGGAGGATATGGGGTACGACGAGCTGAAATATTATATCGACGTGATGAAACGAACCGGGGCACCATATCAGAGAGAACTGGTTGATCTTAAATTTAAGTTATCATATCCGTTTTCCTCGTTTATTGTTATTTTGATCTGTGTCCCCTTGGCCTCAAATCCGAAACGGGGCGGGATAGCGATCTCGTTTGCGGTCGGTTCAGGGATTGCGATGTTGTATTTTGTCTGTTTCAAAGTAATTCAATCTCTGGGGTACGGTGAAAAACTTCATCCTGATCTGGCGGCTTGGCTGATTAATGGCATTTTTCTACTGGTCGGCTTGGTCATCATGCTCCGCGCCCGAAAATGATATTATTATATTTCTTGTAGGGCAAAACCCAAGACCCGACCTTGTGGGCGGGACGAAGTGGTTCTGCCAATTATATTTCTCACGTCATTGCGAGCGAAGCGTGGCAATCTCAATTCATATTTTATACGCAACAATTTGTTAACCCACAGTCCGCCGCGGCGGATGAGGCACCGCATATTACGACAATTTTACTACAAAATTTTGTACCGCAGGCCCAAAACGACACTAAAAATTCCTTATAAATGGCCTCACCATTTTTAGTTACAGCAAAATGGGTTCGCTTTTCCGATTTTGTATTTTTTACAATAAAGCTGTAATTATTTGGTTCTGTATAATTTGTCATATACAGATAGGTACGGTTTGAATTAACTGTGATTTGGTGGAGAAAGTGTTTGGAAAATGTCGAAACCATAGGGGATTTCGACTTACAAGAATTATCTCAATTTAAATTCTTCATTACATTATTATAAATTGGTTTGCAATGGTGAATAATCGCGGCATATTTTGATTCTTTATCTTTTTCAAATGTATTCAACAAGATATAAATAACACATGCGGATTTATTTTCGCGCGTTTCAAGAGATCTAGATATTTTGTATACTTTATCAAACACATCTTTCCAATGGTTATCGATAATTTTAAAATTGTTATGAATTGTTGTTCCCCACGCTATTGAAAGAAAAATTCCATACTCAATTATGCTTGCCAATTTAGCCTTATTTTGAATCATCTTATCCATACCCTGGATGTGTTTTTCTGCCATTTCTCTCACGGAAATACTTATGTCTCTAGATAGCTCAGCATATCCATTCATTTCAACTATATTTTGTAGCTCAGCA
>DAOUVS010000117.1 GCA_030667525.1 Candidatus Zixiibacteriota bacterium
AGCCAATTCAATAATTCTTTGATCCGGTTGCACATCGTCTGGAATTCCCTGCGCCCTTAAAATCGCCGCTATTGTTGGAACGGTCTTGGTTATATTTATTTCTGTAATAATATGCATTTTCAGATTTTGGGGAGATCACTCATTCCATATTTTATGGCTTCGGATAACATCAAATCAGTTAATTCATTTTTGGTCTCATTGGCGAGTTGTATCGGCTCATATTCTGAGATAATTCTTTTAACTTCCGCTTCGGCTCTTTCGCCCATTGTCAGACTGCCTTCCTCCTGCCAACGCGATCTGTTGGCACGATCAATAACCGGCCCGGGAAAATAGATTTCTTCTTTTAAATAACGCCGGGTATGATCAGAGATCATAAGATGACCATCTCTAAGCATCTCTTCAAATCTCGGTTGCGATGGAAAATCTTCTTTTGGTTCGATACCTTTGAGCATCCTGTTTACCAGACCGCAAATCTCATTGTCAACGACCAGTTTTTCAAGACTGAAAAGCGATTCAAAATCGAGCATCCCGGGACCGGAGACATTGTTTATTCCGGATAGTGCAGCCAAGGTCGCGCCCATCGATGTCTCCAGACCAGCCTGAGCGTCAAGTAGTTTGGCGTCGCTGAGACTGATATAAGCCTGGGTAGGCAAATTAAGATACTTACCGATTTCGTTATAGGCGCAGTCAATCATCATCGTCCCCATCGCTCCCATCGGGGTTGTTTCATAACGAATATCAAATATCGCCGGAGAGCCGCCATATAGAATCGGAGTCCCCGGATTGGCCAATTGACTGATTGCAATACCGCTTAAGGTCTCGGCGGTATGCTGAACCAGTGAACCAACCAAGGTCACCGGTGCCATAAATCCGGTCAGCGGCATCGAAACAAACTCAACCGGTATAGAATATTCGGCGCAGTCGATCACATTTTGTGATGTCACCTGACTCCATTTCAGCGGAGCGGTCGGGCATGCAGAGAAAATCGTGAGCGGTTTTTCGGCCAGCTTTTCTTTTGTTCCCCGAACAGCCAGTTGAAGATTTTTCATTATCTCAAACGCTTCGATTGTAAAAGCTCCGGTCACGACCGGTTTTTCACAAAACATCAAACTAAGATACAGACGATAACTATCTGATATTTTTTCATCGACATCAGCCGTAACCATACAGGTTGATTGTGAGTTGATAAAATTCATTTGACTCATCAATTTGGCAAATTGAATATAATCAGCAGTAGTCGGACGATGAATCAAACCGGTTTTATTATCCAGAATATTTATCGCCGACGATCCCGGCGTAAAATTGACATTAAAGCCTGAAAGATCGACCGCCTCTTTGCCGAATGAATCATAAAGTATAAATGATGAGGGCGTCGATTTGAGCGACTTATCAATAATATCAGCAGTGAAATAGACCCGATCTTTGGTTTTATCGAAACGCGCTCCGAAATCGGTAAGCAATTTTACCGCATTAGTGTTATGAATCTCAACGCCGAGATTACAAAGCAGATCTCTTGCTTCGCCAATAATTTGTTCTATCAGTTCATCGGATAAAAACCTTAATTTTGGTCGCACAGAAAATATCCCTTTCTGTTTTGTTTACCATAAACTAAAAAATCGATGCTGTATCTATCGAGCTTTAATTTCTCCTTTGAGAAGCTTTTTCAATCCTTCGTAGCTGCCTTTCCAGACGGCATCCTCACCAGCCATAAGAGCCACAATAGTTTTATCCTCAACACTAACTTCCATGACAAGCTCTTCATCACCGATTTTAAAAACCGCCTCACCCCAGCGCTCCGCCGGCAGGCCGGTAACTTCACAATCAAGGTCAGTTCTAATCTCACCAGTCATTCTTATTTCGGTCATTATGTCTCTCCCAGATCATTAAATATATCAATTTCATTCAGCAATTGGGCAGTATTGCTTAAAGTATTATCAGTCAGAAACTAAGCCAAAACGGAGAATTTAACAAGCTGATTTTGGGAAGATACAATCAGTTATTATATGGAAAATCAAAATATCAGTGCATAAATCAGACCACATGAATAGTAGATAGCAGCTCAAAAAAAGCGCTGGCAAAGGCTGACATAATACGTCATCTACCCTTACCAGCGACCGGTTATAGCGGTACGGGGAATTGAACCCCGGTTTAAGGACTGAGAATCCCTCGTCCTAACCACTAGACGATACCGCCATCATTATATTATTTCCAACAATATAATATGGAATTTTGCTTTGTCAAGAATCCTTGTGTTTGAATATTGGAATGATTATATTTACTCAAATCCAATAACGGAGGTTTGATGACGCCGAAAAAAACTAAAAATATCAGTCCTGTCAAAGGATTAACACCGAAAGATCTTTTGCCGGTTACCAATTTCAAAAAACTCAAACTAAAATCGTCAGCCGATGTAGAACCATGCCGGTCAATCATTGGCCAGGAAAAAGCGGTCAAATCTATAAAACTTGGCCTCAAGGTCAAAAGCATCGGTTACAATATTTTTGTCACCGGGCTTACTGGAACTGGCCGTTCCTCAACAATCAAGCATCTCCTTGAAGATATCGATACCGAAAAACCGCAGCTTAATGATATTTGTTATGTCAATAATTTCAGCGATCCCGATTGCCCGCTGGCGCTTTCATTCAAAGCCGGCGAGGGGCGGCAGTTTAAAAAAGAGGCGGAATATATAATAAATTCGCTGCGAAAAGCGGTTCCCAAAATATTCACCGGTGAAGACTTTAAGGATAAAAGGAGCCGGATAATCAATGATTATTCCAACCGCCAGAAAAGAATCCTGACCGGATTTGAAAAAATGATGACCGAAAGCGGTTTTGTTATGGTTCAGCTTCAAACCAGTGACGGCGGAATTAGAACAGAAATGCAGTCGGTAATCGACGACGAACCAGCTTCAATTGAAAAACTGGAACATCTGGCCCGCGAAGGGAAATTCTCCAAAGAGCGTCTGGTGGAAATTGAAGCGACAAAAAGTAAATTACGCCGCGAAATGGATCAGGTTGCGGCAGAAGTCAAAAAACTGGGCAATAAACTGGAATCGGCACTGGAAGAGTTGGATTTTTCCTTTATCTCTCCGCTTGTCAGCGATAAATTTGATCTATTAAAAAAGAAACATCCCGATAAAAGAGTCTCCGATTATCTTGAATCGGCAAAACAGGAACTTCTTAATGATATGGATAGATTCAAAGAAGCGCGCCCCCGCCGCGGCGAAGAAGAAGCGCCTCCATTCAGGAAAAAAGAGCCTTTTGAGGAGTTTGCTATCAATCTGGTTCTTGATAATAGTGAAAACAAAAAGGTACCGATTATAATCGAACACTCCCCTTCATATCGTAATCTTTTTGGTACTTTGGAAAGGGTAGTTGACCGCTTTGGATATTGGCGCACCGATTTCTCACGAATAAAATCGGGATCGCTGCTTCGCGCATCGGGTGGGTTCCTCGTCATCAGCGCCCTCGACCTTTTCACAGAAGCAGGTGTTTGGCAGCCGCTTAAACGAACTCTTACCACCGGAAAACTTGAAATTTCCGGATATGATCCATTCTATATGATGGCTGGTTCGGCTTTAACACCGGAACCAATCCCTATTAATGTCAAAGTGGTTCTGATCGGAGACAGACGGATATATCATTCGCTTTGGAATTATGAAGAAGATTTTAAGAAAATCTTTAAAATCAAAGCCGAATTTGATCATGTTATGGAGCTCAACGATAAGTCGCTGAAAGATTATGTTTCATTTATAAAAAGAATTACTGACAACGAATCTCTTCCGCCTTTTGATACTGGTGCTCTTGAAGAAGTTGCTGCTTTTGGAAGTCGTCTGGCTGGTCGGAAAGATAAATTGTCGACTCAATTTTCAAATATCGCCGATATTATCAGGGAAGCCGGATTTTGCGCAGTTGACAAAAAGCATAAAACGGTGACTCAAAAGGATGTTCGATTAGCCATTCGCCAAAAAATAGAGCGCGTAAATCTGACTGAAACAAAAGTTCAAGATATGTATGACAATAATACTTACCTGATAAATATCAGTGGCAAAAAAGTTGGACAGATAAATGGCTTGGCAGTTTATGGCAACGGCGAATATAGTTTCGGCCGACCAACACGAATTACGGTGCGAACATCGGTTGGAAGAGCCGGCATTGTTAATATTGAGCGTGAAGCCGATCTCTCAGGCCCGATTCATAATAAAGGCGTTCTGGTCCTAACCGGTTATCTTCGCGGCAAATTTGCGCAGAAAAAACCATTGGTGATGTCGGCCTCAATCTGTTTTGAACAGTCTTATTCCGGTGTTGATGGTGACTCGGCCTCCTCAACCGAGATTTATGCCATTTTATCATCGCTGGCCAAGATTCCCATAAGACAGGATTTGGCTGTTACCGGTTCAGTGAATCAGTTCGGCGAAATACAGCCGATCGGCGGAGCCAATGAAAAAATCGAAGGCTTCTTTGAGGTCTGCAAATCGAAAAGATTCACCGGCAAACAAGGTGTTTTGATACCGATCCAAAATGTTGATGATCTGCAATTAAAACCTGAGGTAATTGAAGCAGTGACTGCCGGAAAATTCAACATCTATCCGATAAAAACAATTGATGAAGGTATCGAAATGCTGACTGGGATTCCGGCTGGAAAAGAATTACCGGGCGGCGGATTCACCAAGGGTTCGGTATTTGATCGGGTCAATAAAGCGCTGGACAAGATGGCCGAACAAATTAAGGCCTCATCCAAAGATGATAAACCTAACGGGAATTCAAAAGCAAAAGAAGCAAAAGAATAGCATAAAATAATTGAAATATAAAAAAGCCGAACTATCACTATCAATGATTGTTCGGCTTTAAAAATTATTTTTATTTTTTCTATTTTTTTCTGCGATACCAACCCATACCGGCCAGTCCAAGTCCTAAAAGTATGAAAGTACCGGGTTCGGGTACCACCGAGCTTACACCAAGAATCATATCGTTATGATCATAATCGGGTCCGGCGCCGCTGTCATCAACATAAATCAGATAATCATAATTACCGCGAGTTGAAAAATCTTCGTTATCTGTATTCAAAGTATAAGTCGCTCCTGTACCCTGGAATGACCTAACATCAAAAACATAAAAGAACTGATAACCGTTATCTCCGGTACCTGTTGTAAATTGGGTATGCGAATATAAATAGGGATCACCATACCAACGATCCAAATCGGAGTGATGATAAAGACCAACGTCTGTTCCTGCCGCAATATTTGTAGTGGCATACGAAACAGCTGAAGCTGAACCTGGGAAAACAATGGAAGGTGAAGGATTGGTAAAGTTTGTATAATAACCAAAATTATTCTGCGCTTCCCATCCGGCAAATTCTTTAATCAATGTCCAGTTTTGAGTTCCGCCAGAAAAATTCAAAATAGAATTACTTATTCGCAAGTCCATTCTATCAATACCGTTTACCGCAAATGTTGGAGGCACGGCAAAACTCTGAACAAAAAATAGCAAAACCAACAATATGGTCAAAAGAAATAGCTTAAATCTCATAATATAAACTCCCAAAAATTATTTTCCAAAGAATTATGACGCATATTTTATACCGAAAAAGAATCATTATTTTATGTAATGTGGGGCAACATGTTACGAAAAACAAATATGGAATGTGTGTATCTGCATGCATAATATGTGTGCATTTGTGTGCACTTTTTTAAAAAATATTTAAATTGAGTTATATACAAAGTCATCTTATTGGGCCAATATTCGAACCACATACCCTGATCCCAAAAGTAAATCAATTTAAAAATCGGCGCCAAGCGAAAATGAATAATTTGGATGGTGACTAACTGTGGCCAAATCTGTTTTCCAGGCCAAATCATATCTAAGCACAAATATTCCCAGATTTGCCCTGATACCAAAACCAAACCCGGCTCGAATATCTTGCAGATGCGGGTCGCCAACTGAGCTGCCGCCTTTGAATGTCTCATCGTTATCCCAGGCCGCGCCCAAATCAAGAAATAGGGCGCCAGTGACATATCTGATCGTCATCGGCAATGGGAAATTGGTCTGCAGATAATCAACAAACGGATATCGGAATTCTAAATTTGTAAGGAAATATCTGGTTCCATAAAATTCATAATAATCAAACCCGCGCATTGGTGTAATAACAGATGCGAAATAAAGATTATCTTCATCGTAAACTTGAGCATCAATAACGGTGCTTCCGATATAATTACTGGTTCCGCCAAGGAAATATCTTTTCGGTTGCTTACCCCATGAAGCACCGCCGGAAACTCTTATTGCCGTGGAAAAGAGACCTTTCAAATGCCAGTACTTACGATAATCAAATTCTGCGGCATAAAAAGAAACAGAACTTCCGCCAAATAGATCGGTGGCACCGCTAATATCGAGTCGGGACCGACGACCATTAAGTGGCCCGGTGATCCCCCACAAAATATTATCCTGAACCAGAGAAAATGTCGCCATTGCCGCCTTTGTTGAGCGGTCGGGACGTGGGTCATCGCTATCATGAAATTTGCGATCAATAAATATTTGGGAAGCGGTCAATTCGGCTCTGAAAAACATAGAAAAAGGAAGGGTGAAACTACTCTGCACGCCATACATACGATCAGAGAAAAGCTTGTTATTTGTGTCGATATAATAATTTTTGGTATGGAAAGCGCCGACCCCGATATTTAATCTCATTCTATTATAGAAATAATAAAGCTGCAGATTGGACTGATCGATAGTATTGACCAGATCGGTAACAAGAAACAGTTGATGATCCCCGGTATAATCGGAAAAAGCAAAAACCGACTGACCTCGAAGTCCAAAGAAGGTATCATAAGAAAATCCACCACTGACAAAATCGGGAGTAAACTTTACGCGATAATCCTGGACTTTGTACTCACCATTGGGAAGCAGACTATTTTGAGCTACCGAATCAAAAACGGCCAACTCCTCGGTAGATAAAAAATTGCCACTTTTGCTGGTATCGGTGACATCTGAGAAGAGACCATCGACCGGATCAGTGGCAGAGGCCTCATCATTATCAGACACATAGATAAATTCTCCATTTTCAACGCGGGTGCTGTCATCCTCATTTTTATCAGTAATTGGAGGCAGAGTATCTTCATCAGTTGAGGTTGAATCTTCGCTATTGACAAAAGCATACCTGGTTGGAATTGAGTCAACCATCTCAAGAGCAACAAAATCAGAATCAATTTCAATAAAAGAACTATCTTCTATAAGAGTATCTTTTACCCGATTACTAAGATATTCACCCTTAACAAACCCGGTAGGTTCCAGAACACCATTATCCCCGGCCGGTTTTAAATCTTTCAGCAGATATATATCCTGGCCCCGATTATTGAAAGATGCAAAAGCGATCTGTTTGCCATCGGGCGACCATGATGGCGATTCGGCATTTGTTAATAAATCGGTAATGGCAAAAGTTCTCGGAGAGTCGGTATCGGTTAGGTAGAGATTATCGATGCCATTTCTATTGGAAACAAAACATATTTTTTTGCTATCAGGAGAAACAACCGGTTCCCGATTTTGTCCCGGGCCGCAGGCTACCGGAACAATTCCCTCAGTTTCGATGTCAATTGTAAAGAGACTATAGTTGCCATATTCTCTATCATAGTAAATGGTTTCCCAATGAATTGAATCATCGACAGCTTCATTGATATTTTTTAAAATCAGTTCATTATCGGGATGCGGGCGATCCGAAGAAAATACCAACCGCTTGGAATCCGGGTACCAATGCGGATCCATATCATCATGCCAATCGAGATTAAGATTGTATGTCGAATCTTTCTCAATGTCATAAATAAATATGTCGCGAAACTTATCGTTAAGTGCCGAAAAGGCGATCTTAGAACCATCTGGTGACCATACCGGAGAAAAGATACTGCCCAGATCATATCGTTTTCGAGAATAAATATTCTTGTCACTAATTGTCATGAAATAGAGAGCATCCTCACCCTTGGTTTTGGAGACAAATGCGATTTTTTCTCCATCGGGTGAAAAAGCAATTCCGGAAAGATAAGAATGTAAAGATTCCAGATCGCCGGTCCGATTTCCTTTAACCAGGCGTTGTAAAATTGAACCATCAATCGCAGAGATAAGATAAATTTCAGTGTAATCAGAACGGTCGGAAAAGATGGCGAGATGATTACCCTTCGGTGAAAAGATTGGTTTTTCGTTGCGATTCGAGGCATCTTTCATATGATTGGTCAATGGGTTGGCAATTTCACCGGCATCCATTCTTTTTGAAATTTCGGGCCAATAGCGCCGTTTCATTTCTTTTGAGAAATTCTCCCAGAATTCTTCCATACTTATGCCAATTGACGCCTCCAGCGTCTTATTCATGGTCAGATGAACCTTACCTTTGGCCAGAATATCACCCAGTTTTTGTTTCCCATAATTATCGGCGATATAATTTATCATGGCCGGGCCCTGGTAATATTCCAGACCGCCATAGACAAACTCAGGTGAATAGAGATAATTGTTAATAGTCGCATCACGCACGATCATATCGGCGCGATAGTGCCAATGTTCGCGGGAGCTGTATTCGGCATACCCTTCGGCAAACCAGAGCGGTAGCATAAAAAGACGGCGCCGGGAAAGTAGCGAGGTCAAGAGATTACCGATTATCATATCATAGACGACCGCATGGGTCAACTCGTGATGTAAAACATGGCGCAGGTCCTCATACGAACCACTGACCGGAATAGCGATTCTGTTTTTGGACGATTCGGTAAAACCGCCGGTTCCTTCACTAATCA
>DAOUVS010000154.1 GCA_030667525.1 Candidatus Zixiibacteriota bacterium
CAAAATATTATAAGATGTACCATCCGTTTGATGAGGGCGAAATTATCGGCCTGGAAAAAAATGCCAGTTTTCCACTTGACCCGGCCAATCGGTTTATGATGCGGGCCAAACTTGACAAATTGGTTCAGCGAAAAGACGGGGTGGTTGAAATCGTCGATTATAAAACGCAGGCAAGACTTCCTACTCAGCAGGATTTGGATAATAATCTTCAGATGGGTCTGTATCAGCATGCGGTTAATTTTCTCTGGCCGCAGTTTGATAAGATCGAATTGAAACAGATATATCTGCGGCAGGGAATCGCCATGACAACGGTGATGGATCAGGACAAGCTCGATATGCTAAAGCAGGACAGCATCAATTTGATCTTAGAGATCGAGCAGGCGGCACGCGATGATGATTTTCCGGTTAAAGAATCTGCTCTCTGTGACTATTGCCCCTATTTCGAACTTTGCCCGGCCAAAAGGCATCGGCGGGCAATTGAAGATGAAGCTTCCGATGTATTGGACCCCGAGACGGGGAAAGAGCTGGCCGAAAAGTATCTGATACTCAACGAAGAGAAGAAAAAAATCGAATCGGAACTGAAAGCACTCAAAGAAGATATTGTCGGCTATTGTGATAAAACCGATATGGTCCGGCTCGACAGCGATTCGGGATTTATTAAGATTACGTCAACCGAAAAAGACGGGTTCCCGACTAAAACCGAGGATAATAAGGCATTTATGAGAATGTCGCAAATAGCCCGTGCGGCCGATCTTGATGAATGCTTCAAACTCGAACCAAATATTTTATTCAAGGAGCTTTTTGCCAAAGAAAAGCTGGATGAAAAGCTGACCGAACAACTGAGCCAGTTTATCAGAAAAAAAAGGTCTGATACAATTCGTACAAATTATAAAATCAAACAATAGATGGTAAGATGAAACTATTGGAAGAAAGACTAAAAAATATTGAAGGCGGCAGGATTCTTGATGTGGCGACCGCCTATGGCGATTTTATCCGGTTATTGACCGATAGTTTTGAAAATTATGTTGAAGCTATTGGTGTCGATATGGCCGAGGACAGGCTCAAAGAGGCGCAGGAAAGACCGGGTAATGAAATATTATATAATCCAATGAATGCCGAGAAACTTGCTTTTGAAGATAATTATTTCGATACGGTAGCAATGCGTCATTCATTGCATCATCTGACTAATATCGATAAAGTACTATCTGAGATGAAAAGGGTTTTAAAACAGGGAGGTTTGTTTATTCTGGGCGAAATGTTTCAGGACCCAAAAACAGAAAAACCAAATTCCTACCGACATTGGCATCACTGGCGGGCCAAAGTAGATCGTTTATTCGGCGAACCGCATAATGAAACTCTGACCAAAAATGAGATTATCAACCGGGTTGAAAAACTCGAACTGGAAGAATTTGAGATTATTGAACATCTTGATGACGAACCTGATTCTGATTCGCTAAAATTTATGCTGGCGAATATCTCTGATTCGGTGGTAAAGCTAAAGGATTTGGGCAATCAAAATGATTTGATTTCGCGGGGTGAAAAATTGCAGAATATTTTTAAAGCTCTGGGATTTGCATCCGAAAGTGTCCTCTATATTCTTGGAAGAAAATAATTAATTATTTGATTTATAAAAAAAAGGGACAGAAGCTATCTGTCCCCAAAGTGAATCTATAATTTTCTATTTCAATAAGACCATCTTTTTGGTATTCGTAAATTCTCCCGCTTCTAACCTGTAAAAATAAATTCCTGAACTGAATGCAGATGCATCCCAATTAATGCTTACCGATCCGGCAGCATCATGTCCGCCAAATGTTTCTACTTTCTGACCAATGATATTGAAAATCGTCAAATTCCAATCGGCCGTTTTTGGTAAAGCAAATTCGATTTCCGTAGTAGGATTAAATGGATTAGGATGGTTTTGAGCGAGATCAAAGCTATGAGGAATATTGTTTTCTATATCAATTCGATTATCCATTGGGGCATCAAATTTAAGTGCCCAGTAATCCCGATATGAGCCGGAACTGGAGACTGCTTTGGTTCCAAAAAGAAAGATATTGCCATCCTCTGTTTGATGAGCGATTCGGCCTTCGTCATGCGTGAAATCGTCTTCGTGGGTGTAGCTCCACAATGAATCGCCATTTGCGTCAATTTTGAGCATATACATATCATTTTCAGAGTTGGTGACACTATAATTTCTCCCGGCAATTAAAAATCCATTATCCGATGTTAGCGTAATGCCGAAAGGTACGTCAGTACTGGCGGCCTGTCCAACCGTCTTTTGCCAGTCAATTACAGTATTATCTTGCATCTTAATCAAATAGATGTCACTATTAGTAGTCGTAACATATCCGGCTATCATATAATGACCATCATGAGTTTTTGCAATGGCCCGGCCTTCGTCAGCACCGCTCAGGCCAAGGACCCGTGTCCAGACCGTATCTCCAACTGAGTTTGTCCTGATGATATAAAAATCATACGAACCAGACCCATATGATTCGGTACTGCCGACAATCATAAACCCGCCATCAGCGGTTTGGCAAACCCCATATCCGATATCATGACTCGCTCCACCATAAGTTTGGGTCCAGACCGAATCACCGAGAGAATCGGCACGAAAGAGGAACACATCTTTATCATCGGTCCAGCCGACAATGGCAAAACCGCTGTCGGAGGTTTCGATGATCTGTTCGGTACTGAAACTATTGGCGCTGACATAATCTTTTTCCCAAAGCTGATTGCCTACCGAATCTGTTTTAAACAGCCGGATTCGGTATTCCTCGGAGGTGGTGGCAATCCGCCCATGACCGCAAATCACCAGACCGCTATCATAGGTTTCGATAATATCGCGGCCATAATCTTGCCGGTCAAAAGTGCCAAAGTTGCCGGTCCATAGAGTATCACCGTTAGAATTGATCTTTACCACCCACTGGTCAGCCTTAATGGTATCGCCCCAGGTCGAACTCATACCATTTAGTGCAAACCCTCCATCGGAAGTCGGTGTTGCGCCATATAGCTGATCATAGCCATCCCAGGCAGGTTTGTCTCCATATAATTTACCCCAGAGAAAATCTGGCGCTTGGGCGAAAAGATTTCCGGCCATTAGAAAGATTGTCAAAATCAATAACAATTGCCTCATAGAAACTCCCATAATTAAATAATTATATCGTAATATTTGTCTCCCAAATATTTCTAATCAAAAAGAAATTAATTACCAGGCAAATGTCAAGTCTTGAATATATTCTTTGTCGAAAACTAAACTTCTTTTTCTGTCCAGGCCAATATTACAAGTGGGCGGCAGACGCCTCGTCTGCCCCAGCGTAACTATCTCACGACAATTTCCCTACAACATCACAGTTGATTTATATGCTTGATCTTTTTTGAATCAGTTGCAAGTTGGAATTCACTGCGACGGTGAATGAAGGGGGATAGGCCGAAAAACTTTTTATATGCGAAACGAACCCATTATGCCGTAATGTCATAAAACAGAAAAGCTTACAAAGAAATATTGAAAAAATTTAATCCCTTTAATTTTTTACTGACAGTAGATGTCAGTCACGACACCTATATTAGAGTCAGGAGAATAAAAAAAACAAAAATAAATTCAAAATGTGATACCGTTTGAAAACGTAAACTAATAGATTGTAGGATAAATTAAGGCCGGATAAATATTTGAACAATGGGAAAGATAAAAATGAAAAAAAGTAATACGATGAGGGATGAAGTAAAGATGGTGGTGGGAACTCCCGACAGAAAAAAGGCTCTTGATTCGGCCCTGATGCAGATAGAAAAATCATTCGGCAAAGGCTCGATTATGCGTCTTGGCGACGATAGAGTTGTCCCAATTGATGTCATCCCGACCGGTTCGCTTACTCTTGACTTTGCTCTCGGTGTTGGCGGTATGCCGCGCGGCCGTGTGACCGAAATATACGGACCGGAAAGCTCCGGTAAAACCACGCTGGCCTTGCATTTTATTGCCGAGGCTCAGAAACTTGGCGGGATCGCCGCCTTTATCGATGCCGAGCATGCCCTTGACGCCAACTATTCCAAAGCTCTTGGGGTTGATATTGACAATCTGCTGATATCTCAGCCTGATACCGGCGAGCAGGCGCTTGATATCACTGAAACTTTGGTTCGCTCCGGTGCTATTGATATTATTGTGATTGATTCGGTGGCCGCGCTGGTTCCCAGGGCGGAAATCGAAGGAGAGATGGGCGATTCTCATATGGGGCTTCAGGCTCGTTTGATGTCGCAGGCTCTTCGTAAATTGACCGCCATTATTTCGAAATCTAAAACAGCGGTCGTCTTTATCAATCAGATCAGAATGAAAATCGGCGTTATGTTCGGTAATCCCGAAACCACTACCGGCGGAAATGCTCTTAAATTTTATTCCACAATTCGTCTCGATATCCGCAAAATCGCCACCATCAAAGAAGACCAGGTTGTTGTCGGCGGACGGACACGAGTCAGAGTAATTAAAAACAAAGTTGCCCCACCTTTCCGTGAGGCAGAGTTTGATATTACTTATGGTAAAGGAATCTCACATTCGGGTGAACTGCTTGATATAGCGGTCGAACATGATATCGTTGAGAAATCAGGTTCATGGTACAGCTTTGGAAGCGATCGCTTGGGTCAGGGACGCGAGGCGGCCAAACGGTTCCTGGAAGAAAACAACGATATTTATAAAACATTAGAGACCGAAGTCCGTAATAAGCTGGGGATGGGTAAAAAAGATTCAGACGAGAAACCGTCCGAAGATAAAAATAAATTAGAATAGATAAGTAAAATACAATTCGGTTTGATAAATGCCGACTATAAATCGGCGAGGCCGGTCGGACCCATCAGGGTGGCAAATGTCTCCAGAATTTTGGGATCGAAATCATCCTTGAGCGAGAACATCACTTTCAGCGCCGGGAAAGTCTCGACGGCTCCTTGATAGACGCGCTGGGTTGTCATGGCATCAAAAGTATCAACGATCGCCACTATTTTGCTGTATTCATGCATCTCGCTTAGCTTCAGTTTATTGGGATAACCTTTTTCATTACCCCGTTCGTGATGCTGCAAAACCGGATAATAGCAGGCCGGGTCGATCAGGTCGGTTGTGGTGAGAATCTCCACTCCCCACTTGGGATGTTTTTTCATCAGTTCAAATTCAACTTGAGACAGGCTGCCTTTTTTATTTAGTATTCTATCCGAAATTTTCGATTTTCCGACATCATGCAACAGCGCACCGATTCCAAGGTCATGCAGGAATTTTTCATCTTTATATCCCAACTGCTGAGCCAGAGCAACGGCAAAAGTACAAACATTGACCGAATGAGTGTAAGTATAATAATCAAAGGAACTGATTTTTAGAAGATTATGAAAAGCCTCTTGCCCTTTTAAAATAAAACCGACCTGATGCTCCACCAATTTTTTACTTCGTTGAATATTTTCGCCATACGATGGATTATCAAGGACATCCTTCATCAGCTTTTTTGACGTCTCATACAGAATTCCGGCTTTTTTCTCCTGAGTAACTTTTTTGTCGACCAGAATTTTATCAAGATTTTGCTCGATATATTTTTGATACTTCTCTCTCGATTTGCCGCTGACAAATAATCGTTCGACTTTATTATCGATTAGTTTCAAACGGGTTCGTTCGGAAAAAGGAAGATCGGCCGAGCGATATAGAACCATGTCGCCGCCGATTTTAATATAAAGATTAAAATTCAGAACGGTGTCTATTCGCAGCGAATCAAGATAAACAGGTATATATCTATGTTCGGCAATCGATTTTGGTGCTAACAATGACATGCGCTAATATTTTTCCTATTTCTTTATCTGTCTTTTTTATTATCGGCCAATAACCGCAATTTCCTTATAAACCAATAAAAAAAACCCCCGAATTTTGAATAAATTCGAGGGTCAGCAGGAGAAAGTAGGAATTTATATTAAGTTCCATAGGTTTTGATAGTTGTCAGCACCGAATTCAGAGATTTTGTGATATTTGTCAAAACCTTGGAATATCTTTTCAGCAGTTCGCTGTATTGCCAGCGCATTTTGAATGCCTCTTCGGGAAAATCAAAAATCTCCAGAAGAGTTTTACGATGAATCTCATCGATATACTTGATAACATAATATGGAAATTCCGGAATTTCATCTTCATTTATTTCACCTTTGGCCAACCGCTCACGGTAAATTTCCACCTTTTCCAGAAGCACCGTTCCAAAGCACCAGGGGGTCATTATTACGCCAAAAGTCGAATCATCGGTATAGAAACTTTTTGCCGTTTTAGAAACTATTTCAATAATATTTTTTTTTGCGCGATAGAATGAAACCGTTTCGCATTTATCTTCTGGGGTAATTTCCAGTTTTCCATCGATTATAATCAGCTCTTGCTGGCAGCAGCGGTAAACATTTTTGAGGAAATTATAATAGTCGTCAAAATATACCTTAACATTTTCAGAAAGAGTAAAAATGTAGAATCCTTCATCGTCGCTATGCACCTTTGGCTCCGAAACTGAACTTAATCTTTCAGGACTGAATCCGCGTTGATATTTGTCATCCAGCATATTTTCTCCTTTTCAGTGTTGCCGATACTGTCTCTTGAGCAAAGAGTGTGCCTTAAACGATTTCTATATTTATGATGATTTTAGAAATCAAAATCAATTGTTTTGCAGGTATGTAACATTATGTGTAATAACAGTATGGAGAATGCGAAAATTTTCCATTCAGGTTGATCCAAGGGGAAAATATTTTATTGAAATCAAAGTCAGGAAGTTTGCAATCGGTCGAAATTATGAAGATTATTTCACATTTGGTCATATCGCTTTTGATACTAAACAATTTCAAAATTGATTAATCATTTCATGATTATTTAAAATCTATTGATCTAAAAGTGTTGAAAATGGCCCAAAATAATTCTGGCATTATGCACGCATAAATTCAAGAATCATACAATCCCAATAAAATGTTAAATCGCAGTAAGTTATTGCTAAATAATTTTCAATGGTTGTCGATAAAAATTACGATTATCCAAACCAGTACTTCTGGTTTGTAAACTGTTACTCTACCCACTAATGGGAGGAAAAACAATGCCTAACCGGACAAGTAAAACTACCGGACGTACTACTCGGACACGCAAAACCACTACCAGAAAGACTGGGACTCGCAAAGCTGCCGTGAAGAAATCACCAGTTCGCAAAGCTGCTACGAGAAAATCTCCAGTCCGTAAAACTACGACTCGTAAAGTGACTCGCAAAGCTGCTACGAGAAA
>DAOUVS010000262.1 GCA_030667525.1 Candidatus Zixiibacteriota bacterium
AAAACCGAAGAAACTTACGATAGAATGACCAAAAACAATAACATACAAACTCTGGAAAAACGCCGCTTGAGAAATTTCGGTATAACGATGGCGGTTGTACTAGCGGTTATCGGTTCTGTTCTATTATGGAACGACAGACCAGTCTGGCCATATTTATTTGTTATTGCAGGTCTCTTTCTTATCAGCGGTATCGCTTTCCCAAAATTATTAAAACCGATAGAATTTGTTTGGATGAAACTGGCGTTTATTCTTGGCTACATTATGACGCGAGTAATACTAACTATTGTGTTCTATCTGGCAGTAACACCTATTGGATTATTGCGACAGCTTTTAAGCAAAGACCCGCTTGATATAAAGATAGACAAAAAGGCCAAAAGCTATTGGAAACCGGTTGATCCTAATGGCTCCAAATCTCGCCCGTATAAGCCGTATTGATTAATTTATCTGTTTTATTTTAGCAAAATTCCTTGTAAGTTTATCACCTCCATTGAATTACAGCGAAATGGCTTCGTTTTGCATATAAAAAGTTTTTGCAGGTCAAGCCTCATTCTCAGCGCCGTCATGAACCGATTCCTGATGGAATATTTAAAATGGCTTTGTTCCGTCATTTTTAAAAAAAACTATCTAATCGATGTTGATTCTGCACATTCCAGATAAGGGGTTTTGGCAGTTCTTTATTAATCAATAATTTTGCATTCATAGAGAATAGCGAGAGTTTGAATCAACATTGGTTTGGTGGTGAAATTGATTGTACCAATCAGGAATTGAATACTGATATCACCCTATAAGATCAAGCTCTTGATCTTAGGTGGGCATATTGCTGTATATCGTTAATACTATATAAGTTACATTGACACCTAAATCTGTAAATCTCAGATTTTGAGACACAATTTTCATTGATTGTCAATGAAGGCCGGAAGACGAAAAAATTCTATAACCACTCCGACAATATAAATAATAGAGGCAGATTTGGATATATACCGTCCAAAATATTATTGACTTGAGCTACGCCGCCTCTTTTTTACTTTAATAATATTATAACCCAGTATATAACAATAAAGGCTTGCGGGTTGAAAACTATAAATTATGCCACCTATATCCTTAAATCCGCTTATTGTTTTGGTTGTAACGAGTGGCTTTTCAAGATTATGTTTAAGACAAAATGACTTAAGTGATTTTAGTTTATTCAAATTTTCATAGTGGGCATTAGACCATTTTACCTCTACAGCCCAAGAAGGTTTCATTTTCTCACCAAGTGAAACAATATCTACTTCGCCATCCCTCCAGCGCGCATAGTATAACAAATATTCTGCATGAAACCATTGTGAAAAAATTGCTGTTTCCACAAGTGGACCCATCTCGGAATCATCCACAGAAACAGGACTAAAAAGGGCGGCACGCATCGACGGATTTGTCAAATATATTTTATAATGAGTTGCCCTCTTAAACCGTTTCGCCGATTCATCAATTCTATGCACCTTCTTAATAAGGAAAGCCGCCTCAAGATATTCGATGTATTTCCTAATTGTATTCTTGGCAACATTCGAACTTTTTGAAAGTCCTTCCAGTGAAACTTCTCCTGCCGTATTAATTGCAAGAGTAGTAAAAAGCGAATTTAACTCTTGAATATTATGAATTCCGTAGAGTTGTGGCAGATCACGTAATAACACTTTATCAATAATATCGCTTTTGATATAACGCCCAGGATCAGATTTCATTTCCTCTGAAAAGACCATCTCAGGATACCCGCCAAAATTTAGGTAATCAATAAAATGTGAATTCAGTATGGAAATATCTTTTGGTACGAATTCTGTTTTGCCATCTTTTTCATTAATTTGAATAATATCGGACTGGTTTAATAAAAACAGATACTCATAAAATGTTAAAGGCGGCAATAAAAAATCGGTAAACCGGCCCGCCCCGGACTCCGTACTTTTTAGCTTAAGAGCTGCGGCGGCGGAACCGGATGCAAGAAACTGGAGATTTGGATAGAAATCAGTAAGGGTTTTTAGATGTTTCTCCCAGTCCTTAAGATATTGTATTTCATCAAAGAATATATAGCATTTATCTTTAACTATGTCGATAGAAGCGGCTTTTTCATATACCTTAATTAGATCCTCTAAGGATAGGCCATTATAAATTGGCTGATCTACAGAAAGGTAACATATATTCTGTGGTGAAACTCCATTCGCCAAGAGTTGTACAATCAGGTGATGGATCATCACGGTTTTACCAACTCGTCTTGGTCCCATTAAAACAACCGACCGCCTTACTTTGGTATTTATAACAAGCGGTGCCAATAAATCCAAATAGGGTCTTGGCATCCAATCTAAATACATTTTAGATATAGAATGTGGCTTATCCCACCACGGGTTTTCCTGTTTTGCTCTTTCAATAATTTGTTTTTGAGATATTTCCCGCATTTTTTTATCCCCTCAATAAATATAAAAGAAATATACATTTTTATTATTTAAAGTCAAGCCTTTGATCTTAAGTGGATATACGCCAGCAAGTCGTTAATAATAAACACTTTACACCTGCCCCAAAACCAACAAATAGCTAATTTTAGTCCAAATTTTACATTTATTGGCAATTGAAGTAAGAGAACGTTGAAAATCTGAAGCGATTTCGACAATGTAAATAGACGATAAAAAAATAGGTCATGAACAGCGGGTTGGCTCGGGGCCGTCTTTATACTTAAAATTTATCAGAAAAACTATATCAAGGATATTAATTGCCAGGTCAGAATTGACATCGGCACAGATTGTGATAGGTTCGCAGACCGGAGCAGGGCCGTATTTGTATTTAAAATTTATCAGATAAACAATATCAAGAATATTAATACTTAGTTTACCGTCAAGATCTCCGCAAAGGAAATCAAACGTTATATCATCGATAGCTTCGTTATTGGTCTCATCGGTTTCGATCTTGATATTTTCTTCATCGGCAACAACTCTGACCGTATATGTTCCGGCCGTTCGAGTGAAATTTGTGCTGACCGGAGTCGGCGCACCAACACCAATATCAACTGTCTGATTTTCAATAAGTTCGTCCCCAACATAAAACCGGATCGAAACATTCTGAAGAACGACACCATAATTATATATCAAGGCTGAAATTTGAACATTTTCCCCAGCTTTGGGGTTGTAATCAGAAAAACTGAACAGCGGCGACATATCGGCAAACCAGCTAATACTTTCCCATTGACGAACACCCCATCCGGGGCCGTCGGGGCCATCATATCTGAATACTGCCTGAATCTCCGGAAAACTCATCCCTAACGCTTCTCCGAACAGGTAGATAATAAAAGTGTCGGTGTAATAGCTGGAAATACCTCCGCCGCCTAACGCCCATGCCATTGCCAATGTTTCGCGATTGTTATCCAACATGTTATAAAATGTGGCCCAGTTTAAGCTATAAATATTTCTTAACATCGTCAGCATCCAGGCCGCAATGTGATAACCATTGCTGTTTTGTATTTCATTTGACCAGGGAGATGTATCGATGTAATCATTGGCAACATAATCATTCCAATTAAAATAGCTGTTACCTGAAAGAATATAGCCGTCGGCATAAGTTTGGTTCAGGTCGCCATATTGAACCAGAATATTATATTCATTGTATACTGCCCATCCTTCCGAAAGCCAGACCCGGTTATAAATCTCCGGCGGGCAAATCGAATGGGTCGCCTCATGCATAGCAATCGACATATACCGCCAGGTATTTCCTAAATCTTCTGATTCACCCCATTGGAGACAGCCCTCATCATATAGTGGATTTGAAAAACTGAGCTCCATATCGGCAGGATCGCCACGTCCGCCATAACAACCGGTGCCTTCATAGAGATAAATTTTAAACTTTGTTCCGTAGAATTTTTCGGCACTCCAGCCGGTGGTACTTTCGAGCAAATCAAATCTCGGTACAAATTTAGCGAAAAAATCGAGGATTGCAGGTTCATTGGCAAGCAGGTATGGCTCATCGACAAACAGATCAA
>DAOUVS010000188.1 GCA_030667525.1 Candidatus Zixiibacteriota bacterium
GGCCTCCGGGGATAGTATGGATTTCCTGCAGAATTCGATCAACATCGAGAAGCAGTTCCTGACGCCAGACAGCATCGGGAACCGAAACAAGCAGGGTATCATTTTCATATCTGATTGCCTTTGATACATCGGCAATCTTATCCCCGACAATTTCGGGCCACAAGTTAACCATTCTCCAACCGTCGAGCGAATGACCAAGACCCATTCGGGCCAAAATGCTGTTTAATAGCGGTCCCAGCCGGGTTGCCGACTTTTTGGAGTTAATAAATTTAGCCGTTTTCATACAGCTAAAAGATAACCAATTTTTAAGTATTCAGCAAGATAAAATAAATATATATCTTATTAGATAGCAGAAAGTTATGGAAAAGTGAGACTGTGATTTTTGAAAAAAATTACCAATTTCTGTCAATTGAACGAAGTTGCCTTTTTTTCGGGTGTTTTGGATTGGGGATATAAAAATCAGGGCCTTCCCGGCGGACCATTCTAACTGTTAAATCCTGGCATGCCTGACAGCGGCGCAGACAATTAACATCCTTTTTCCTGACCAGTCGACGGCCGCGATGTTCCGGCGCATAAACAGGATTGGCAACAATTTCATATCCTTTGGATGGTTCTTGCTCATCGTAAAAACGGACACCGGCGATTATATTACGCGTTCCCGGTTCGTAAATGGTAGCACCGGGACATTCAATAAATATTTTATTGTCATCAAGTGAGGTTTCATTTTTGAAGGGATTTGCAACCGGTGTTTTGGCAGCTTTATCGGCCTTTTTCGAAGACTTCTTTTTAGCCTGATACTTTTTCTGAGGATTTGATTCTGATGACATATTATACTCCAAGGTAGATGTCGGCTTTGGGCCGTCCGAGAACCAGAGATGCTTTTCCCGGGATCAAGTCAAGCAGTTGCGTTACTGTTTCAAGTTCCATTAGATTCGCAAGTTTATTGGTGAAAAAAAGAATTTCGGCATTGCGTTTGGACGCATTGATGAGAGGCAGAAGAGGCGCAAAGTTTAACCGATCGCTGGAATTAATCGGGAGATTATCTATATCATGCGCAATCTTCATCTTTGGATTATCCTTTGACCATTAAGACAACGGAGAAAAATGCTACCGTTACCGGTAGTATATAAACAAATGAATAAGGTAAAAAATATGTGGCAATAAATGTTATTGCGACGGAGGGGATAACAACAAAACGAACCAGATTGAATGATAGTTTGGTTACTTTACCAAGTATTAGACCAACTATGCTTACCAGCAGTAGTGCGGCGGCGATGATACCGGCGGTGCCAAATCTTTCTTCGATAAATTGGCGGCCGACATCAATAATCCCGGAGGGATCGCTAATCTGCGATGTTGCTTGCTGCAAAATATCAATGATCATAATGATTCCTAAAATTCATCAACAGGTTCAATGGTTAATGATGATTCACCGACACAATTGAGTCCGGTCATGCGCTGCGTTAGGAAATTTTGTGAAGCTATCCAGTTGTGGGAAATAGCGAGTAATTCCTCATGCTCCATTTCGGTTTCCCAGTCAAGAATGACAGTATCAATTTGTCGCCCATCGACGTCAAGGTCATCCATTGTGAGCGTAAATTTCACTTTCATGGCCGCTACCCATCCTTTCGTTAGTGTTCCAATTGCTTTACACAAAGGGAATTTGCAAGCGGGGTGCCGACCAAAAGAAGATATTGTGGTCAATTTGTATCTTGTTGTATGGCAATATCTTATAAATAAGAATGTTCAATTTTGGGACATATCTTGTCGCTATCATGGGCGATTTGGAAAGAAATAATATGGTTTTGAGCCTATACCCAATGGGATAACTTAAACCCCGGACTGAGATTAGGCCGGGGTTTTGTATTGCGGATATTTTAGATATCCTCAGGTTTTTTGTGCCTGGGATATACAATTTTCAGCTGTTTCCCTGTTTATTTGGCCAGTTGAAGGGTCAGCGTGTGTAAGGAATTCCCCCCAATTTGGAACAACGAGGTTCCATCTCCTTGCCATTTTTATTAGGGAAACAGCCTTGCGAATAGCCGGATAATATCTATCAAATCATAATATATTATATCCATTTATCGCACAGAGTCAACAGAGCGACCCCTAAGGTCCCATAGGCCCTCTCCTCCATGTTTAAGGTTGACAGTAAAATGGTGAAAGTATTGGGTGGGATTCCAGCTACTAAAATAGTCAGGTCATTTATAAGTCACAAAAACGTGAGGATTTATTTTTGGCAAACCATATCGGGCGCTTTTGGTGTGGGGTGGTATAGATAATTAAATACTGTGAAGGTTTTAATTTATCTACTATCCAATATATAGGTCATACACCGTTTTGTCAAGTAATATCTGCAATATCTGTCTATGATACTGGATAATGATGCTTTTAGTGAGAATTTTCATCGTTTTTGTAGAATGAAAATAATTTGAATTTCGGAGCAATAAAATATTTCTATAAGCGATATTGACCGGTTCAAAATAAGACTCCAATTATAAGCCGGGACTATTAAAATCGATGATGATCTCAAACTTTGGGAAATAGATTTGACGATTTGATGGTTATTATTACGATTTATTTATGTCAATAGTAGATATAATTAGTCTACGTAAAAGTATAGTATCAGTGAAGAATTTAATGATTTGCTCAAAAGAAATTGAAATGTGAAACGTATTTGTTTAGAGAATCTAAACAAGAACATGGAGGAAAATTATGAGAAAATTACTTTCGTTTACCATCCTGGTAATTTTCGTGATTTTTTTAGTGCCTGTTCAGGGTCATGGAGAAATCAGTCCGTGGCCGAAATTCAGGCAGAATAAACAGAACACCGGTCTATCACTTTACACCGGTCCGGCTGCACCGACATTGCAGTGGACCTATCAAACCAATGATGGGGTTGCATCTTCGGCCACAATCGGTCCCGGCGGAACAATATATATCGGGTCAGGATTTTTAAGAACCGATGCCACCGATTCGGCCCTTTATGCAATAAATCCGGATGGAACCCTAAAGTGGAAGTACAAAACCGGCGCTGGCGTTTTTTCATCTCCGGCAATAGGTTTGGATAGCGCCATTCATTTCGGTTCCTGGGATGATTATTATTATGTTCTTGAGGATTCGGTTACATATGCCAGGCTGAGAGTAAAAACTGATCTCGGTTATGGTATTATGGGTTCTCCCCTGGTTCTTGATAATGGTGACGCCTATATAGGATGTTTGAATTTTGAATTTTTTGGTTTAAATCCTGCCGGAGAAATAAAATGGATTCATAGAACCGGTTGGTGCGTTTTCTCATCTCCTGCGATTACCGAAAACGATATAATTTACGTTGGTTCAAAAGACCATAAGCTCTATTCATATATTGATAACGGAGATGACTATACTATTCAATGGGAACATCCTTTTGGGGTATTTTTCGATGGTCACCTGGCTGATGCTTCACCAGCAATTGGAGAGGATGGAACAATTTATATAGGCACTGATCCTTATGGTGCGGCCCATCAAACGCCGGTTTCGATCGATACCTCATTCTGGGCCGTCAATCCGGACGGATCACGTAAATGGGCCTTTGCTACCAACGATGGGGTTGAAACCTCGCCCGGAATTGGCCCGGATGGGACGATATATTTTGGTTCATATGATTCGACTGTATATGCAGTTACTGACGTTGGAACCGAGGGTATTTTGAAGTGGTCATACAAAACCGGAGGTGCCGTGGATGCTTCACCAACTATAGGTGCCGACGGTACTATTTATATAGGCTCCAGAGATTCAACCCTTTATGCTTTTAATCCCGACGGCTCAATCAGATGGACTTACAAGGCTGGTGGTGGCATTGAATCATCAGTTACTATTGCCGGCAATGGCTCACTCTATTTTGGATGTTTTGACGGCAAAGTGTATTCTTTGGGAGATCCGACAGCGTCGGATGTTGGCGCCGTTACGGTTGATATGCCTGCGGAAATTGGCGCCGGAGTGTCAATACAGCCGGTGGTCCTGGTTCAAAATTATCGAACAACTCCGCAATCATATAGTGTTTTTATCAATATTGATCTGAATTGTGAAAGTGTTTATAGCGATCAGAAAACGGTGGCAGATAATACCGGCGGAAAAAAACTCAGAGCCTTATTTGATGAATGGATTCCAGATCCCGAGCTTGGATTGCAATATGATATTACATCATATACAACTCTGGCGACCGATAATAATTTAGTTAACGATTCCACCTTTTATCAGGTGATAAGTGGCGAAGGCAGCCCTACGGTTTGTGGCGATCCGACCGGAGATGGTAGTGTTAATATTTTGGATATTATCTATTTAGTCAATTACAAATACAAGGGCGGCCCGGCCCCATATCCATGGAGCGACTCGGATGTGGACAGTAATGGAAGCATAAATATCCTGGATATTGTTTATTTGATTAACTTCAAATATAAAGGCGGCCCGGCACCAAACTGTCCCCAAAATAAAAAAATATTATAGAAAAAAATGGGATCGAGTTTTCGGTCCCTTTTTTTAGAAGCGTAAACCGATATTTATATAGAGTTGATCATTCTGGCTCACTGTCTTACCATACGCGATATCAATTGGACCGAGCGGAGAGTCATAAGCCAGAGAAACGCTATAACCAAGTCGCAGATTTTGAAATTTGATCTGATCAATAGATTTGTAAACTTCGCCAAAATCATAAGAACCGCTCAGATATAAACGATACGGTAGTTTAAATCTTAGATCAATATTGCCCAAGATCATTTTGGCACCGGTTATTTGATCAATTTTTAGTCCGTGAAAGGAATATCTTCCGCCTATAAAAAACCTTTCTGATACAGGAATACTATTATTTTCGGTGACCGTCCAGCCGATAGAAAATTTGGGATGTAAATTAATATTTTGGGTAATAGGGAAATATGATTCGACCGAGCTGAAACCTTTGGTATATTTGGTTTCTCCGCCAAGAATTTCGGCGGCGAACTCAAGGTAAAAAGTATGTTTTTTCCCTTCTGTTGGGAATGGATATTTGTTAATTGTTTCGACACGCGAACGAATAGTTGCGGTTCGAAGTTTTATTTTGGCATAAGATCCATCGGTGTAGGATATATCTTCCCACCGTATCTCGCCTGTGATGGTGCCAAATCTGGCAATCTGCTGACCCAGAATAAATTCTATTCCGCGTCGATTTTCCTGAACATCGCCAACCGAATTACCTATTTCATCATAGCTATATCTTTTCAGCAAATGAAAATAGGTCTTTATCTGATAGGTAAAATAGGTTGAGAAAAAACGGTCGGCCTTTAAAGAAAGATCATACTTTTGTTGGCGTGGGGCATATTGAGCATGTACAAGAAATTCCTGTCCGGTTCCGAATAGATTATCGTCCAGCAGTTCAATAAACTGTTCACTTCTGTACTCGTCATGCCAGTGCCAGCCGAGTCTGATTTGCGAGTATTTTTTTTCCTCAACAGCTATATTTACAATGGCACCGGCTTCACTCGGAACAATATTAATGGTCACCCGGTCAAACAGATCTGTTCCATAGATATTGGTGATCCCACGGGAGATGTCGCGCGAATTGAAAACTTTTCCCTCGCGAGCTGGAAATGATGTTTTGATCAGCCAGTCCTTGGTTCTTTTATTACCCGAGACATTAATTTTTTCAATCATTGCCTCATCAATTACTATCAATAATGATTGTCGTTGCTCGGAATAATCAATATGTCGGACATGAGCCAAATCAAATCCTTTTGATTTATATAATAAATTCAAACTGTCGGAAACCTTTTTAAGAACCAATCCCGGTTTTTCATCGGCGTAATAATTTATGATTGATTCAATAACGCTGTCTTTGATAATATTATTCCCTATAATTTCCAAATTCAAATTCATCAGTTCCGGCATTGATTGAATGTTAATTTTCAAATTGTAGGCAGGATAACGATTTACACTGGAATCATTTGCCATGGCATCAATTGAAATCGAAAGGAGATTATTATCTTGATATAGCTGGTTGGCAATGTTTCGAAGTGAATTTTTTGAGACGATTGTATTTTCTTGAATAGGGAAATTGGTCGAATATTCTTCCGTTAC
>DAOUVS010000283.1 GCA_030667525.1 Candidatus Zixiibacteriota bacterium
AAAAAAAAGAAGAGAAAACTGGGTGGTTTCTCCTCCGGCAGTACCGGAAAAATAGAATCACCTCTTCGCCCCTATGGGGTTACCAAATTACCTCCTTGCGGAAATGCCTGTCCCAATCACAATCAGATACGGACGATGTTGATGACATTGCAGAAGTTTGAAGATCGTGAAGTACCAAAGGAAGTGGCGCTTGAAAAGGCTTTTTATACTTTTATGGAAACAACTCCCTTCCCTTCAGTTTGCGGTCGCGTCTGCCCTCATCCGTGTGAAACCGATTGTAATCGTAAAGATAAAGAAGGCGCGGTAAAAATTAACAAAGTTGAGCGGTTTATTGGTGATTATGGCTTGGAGAAAAAGCTGCTTCCAAAGAAGTTAACCGAAGAGACCAAATCGCAGAAAATCGCTATTGTTGGTTCCGGTCCAGGCGGCATTTCATGCGCCTATCATCTGGCTCGTCGCGGTTATAAGGTTACTGTTTTTGAGGCTTTCCCCAAAACCGGCGGGATGCTTCGTTATGGTATTCCTTACTATCGCTTGCCGGCTGATATTTTGGATGCCGAAATCAATCGTGTTATCGATATGGGTGTGGAACTGAAACTGAATACTGCTGTTGGCACCGATGTTTTGATGGATGACCTCCGTAAAGAGTTTGATGCGATCTTTATTGGAATTGGCGCTCACAAAGGTTACAAGCTGAAAATCGAAGGTGAAGATGCCGAAAATGTTTACACCGGAACCGATTTTCTTCATAAGATAAACTCTGGTGAAAAAGTAGATGTTGGCGACAAAGTAGTGGTGATCGGTGGTGGTGACACTGCTATCGATGCTGCCCGTGTGGCCCGTCGTCTTGGAGCCGAAGCGACTATTTTGTATCGTCGCACTAAAGCCGAAATGCCGGCTATTGATGAAGAAATAGATGGCGCTCTGGCCGAAGGTGTCAGAATCGACTTTTTGGCTGCACCTATGCAAATCTATAAAGATGGCGATAAAGCAACCGGAATGAAATGCCAGAAGATGGAACTTGGCGAACCTGATTCATCGGGTCGTCGTCGCCCGGTACCGATCGAAGGCGAAACTTACGATCTTGAATTCACTACTTTGATCCCTGCTATCAGCCAGGAACCAGATTTTAACGGTTTTGATAATCTGATTGAAGGTCGCGACTGGATAAAGGTTGATGATAAGTTTAAGACCAAAGAAGATGATCTGTTTTCCGGTGGTGACAATGTCAATCTTGGTCTGGTAATTGATGCCATCTATCATGGTCGTCGTGCAGCTGAAGCTATTGACGAAAAATTCGGCGGCGAGACGATGAAGGCTGAAAACGAAAATCCGACCATCATTAAGACCGACAAGATGAAACTCGGTTTTTATGAGGAAATTCAACCGGCCGAAGTTACAGAATTATCACCGGATGATGCCTTAAAATCGCTTGAAGTTGAGATAATGAGTACTTTTACAGAAGAAGTCGCCCTTGGTGAAAGCAAACGGTGTATGAGTTGCGGTTTCTGTTTTGAATGCACTACCTGCTGGAGTTATTGTCAGGACAATGCGGTTATCAAACCGCTTGAGAGAGGTATTCCTTATACTTTTAAATTGGAATTTTGTACTGGATGTAAAAAATGCGAAGAGAATTGTCCATGCGGATATATTGACATGCGCTAAAATTGGAATTAGAAACTGAGTTGTTAAATTAAATTAACCGAGGAGATACAATGGCAATATTTGAACAAGGCGACGTTAAAATTGATGTCGATGAAGATGGATTCATGGAAGAGCCAGATCAGTGGAATGAAAAAGTTGCAGTGGCTCTTGCTTCCACCGAAGGTGTGGACGAATTATCAGAAGATCATTGGAAACTCATTAATTATCTTAGAGAATACTATGCAAAATTCGGAATCGCTCCGATGATTCGGAAGCTTTGTAAGGAAACCGGTTTTCCGCTGAAAAAGGTATATGAAATGTTTCCATCAGGCCCAGCCAAAGGTGCCTGCAAGGTTGCGGGGCTGGCCAAACCGACCGGCTGCGTATAATTCTTTTTAGAATTAGTTATAATCCGGAGATGTTATCAAACTTCTCCGGATTTTTTCTACTCATAACTCAATTTTTCAAGTTAAAATATAATTAATATTCTATTTTCATCAATCTCTCTAAATCCTGTTAACAGACTGTGAGACAAGCGATATTTGTAAATCAATGGTTTATTATATTTGAAAATACTTAAAATTTCGGTTGACTAAATAAACTTTTGTTTTACCTTATCATTTGTGAACAAGTTCACAAACTTTGACATCTGTAGCGCTAGCATATTGGAGGTTATCATAGATTCTAAAGTTGCAAATTCCCTCCTGCTCAGGAAAGAAATAATTCTTGAAAAATGGATTAAACTCATCTTAGATGGCTATCAAGCCGAGGGTGCCAGATTTTTTACAGAAAATGATAACCCATTTCAAAATCCGGTCGGCACCAAAACCAAAAGCGAAAGCGAATTGATCTTGTCTCAAATTCTGGGAGAAATGGATCTTGCTGTATTGGAAATAAGTCTTGAGAAGATAATCAAGATCAGAGCTATTCAGGAATTTTCAGCATCAGAAGCAGTCTCCTTCTTATTCTTTTTAAAGCAGGTTATAAACGAAGAACTAAAAGCGGATGAGTGTAAAGATATTCAGACTGCAGATGTACTTATTATTCATGAACGGATCGACAAGACCATACTGATGGCGTTTGATATTTATATGAACAACCGGGAACGAATCTCTCAGATAAAAATAAATGAGATAAAAAAGAAATTCACTTTTGTTAACATGGACAGAAAACCTAAAAGAAATAATACCGAGGAATAAATTTGAAAATAACAACTAACTATATTGAGAAGGGAGTCAACATTAGATGAAAGCCCTGTATTCCTTCTTTGCAGTAATGATTTTGATAGGTTTGGCCTATCTTGGGATAACCGCCGATATGACGACATTTTTTGGTCTGGTTCTCCCCTATATTGCTGCGGCGGCGTTTATATTCGGCGTTGCCTACAGGATATTAATTTGGGCCAAATCACCAGTACCATTCAAAATTACAACCACTTGCGGACAACAGAAATCGCTTCCCTGGGTCAAGAACAGTAATCTGGAAAGCCCGCATACGACATTAGGAGTAATTGGAAGAATGGCACTGGAGGTTTTATTCTTTCGTTCATTATTCAGAAACACAAAAATGAGCCTGAAAGATGGTCCCAAAATAGTTTATGGTGAAAACAAATGGCTCTGGCTTGCAGGTCTGGTTTTTCATTGGTCATTTCTAATTGTAATT
>DAOUVS010000334.1 GCA_030667525.1 Candidatus Zixiibacteriota bacterium
ATAAGTTGAGCCTTGCTTTTATCAGCCAGCAAGGTTGAAACTTTCCAATACTCATTAATAATAAAAGCTTCAATTTCAGCCTCGCGCTCACATATAATTCTTAGCGCAACCGATTGAACCCGCCCGGCAGATAAACCGTAAGTAACGGTCTTCCACAAAAATGGCGATACTTTATAGCCGACCAAACGATCCAGCACGCGCCGAGCCTGCTGGGCATTAACCAGATTAATATCAATTTCGCGGGTATTTTCCAGAGCTTCTTTGACAGCCTTTTTGGTGATTTCATTAAAAGTAACCCGGACAATGTTTTTTGAGCTTTTTAATTGTTCGGCAACATGCCAGGCAATTGCTTCACCTTCACGATCAGGGTCAGGTGCCAGATAGATCGTATCTGCTTTTTTGGCCGCCGCTTTAAGCTTTTTTATAACGCTGCCTTTGCCCTTAATCAGCTCATAGTCAATTTTAAAACCATTCTCGGGATCAACACCGAGTTTTGATTTAGGCAGATCAATGATATGACCAACCGTTGCCTCGACATCAAACCCTTTGCCCAAAAATCGCTTTAGAGTTTTTGATTTGGCCGGAGACTCTACTATTAATAAATTTTTTGCCATTCTATAAAGATGTAAGTCCCTTATTCTTCGTTGGTCCGTTTAAATTTAACAATCCCTTCAGATAATTCCTGCAAGGCAATACTGGTCACTTTTCTGGCGTCAATATTAACTTCTTCTTCGACCATCCGCTCCAGTTGCGCCAGCCGGTGAGAATTGATTCTTCGGGCGCGTTTTGCCGCAATAAGAACCGCCTCATACCGGTTCCTTGTAATCTTGTCGACTTCAATAATCCAATTGTCTCTCATAAATTATTTCTCCTATCGCAAGTATCATTAACCGACAATGCGGTTCATTTGTTCCAGATTTAGATTTTTTTGCCGACAATGAAGCGATTTGATAATCATGTCAACTTCATCGACAGCCGGTTTCAAATCTTTATTAATAACAACATATTCAAAACGTTTATACAATTTTATTTCACTTAAGGCGCGTTTATAACGGATTCTTTTTTGCGTGGAATTATCAGTGCCGCGCTCCATTAATCTCTTTTTAAGTTCCAATCTGCCTGGCGGAAGAATAAAAATTGTAACCGCCGATGGAAACTGTTCCTTTAATTTTTTGGCTCCTTTGACATCAACATCAAGAAGCATCACGCCACCTTTTTTTAAAACTTTATCAAGCGGTTTGCGCGAGGTGCCATAATAATATCGGTGCACCTGACACGACTCGGCAAATTCATTTTTTTTCTTCAGTTCCTGAAACTTGGCGTGGGTCACAAAATTATACTCGATACCATTGGTTTCATTTTTGCGCGGGGGGCGAGTAGTATATGAAACGGAAAATTGCCAATTATCCTTTTTATTATTCTTGAGCAACTGGCGGCATATTGAACTTTTTCCGCCACCCGATGGTGAGGAGATAATAACAATTTTTCCCTTAATTGATTTCATAATTAGACTGAATAACTAAATAACAGCTATTCGATATTCTGAATCTGCTCCCTGACCTTTTCGATCTCCTCTTTCATTTCAACAGTAATATGAGCAATTTCGGTGTTGGCCGCTTTGGAGCCGATCGTATTAGATTCCCGATTCAGTTCCTGAAGAATAAAATTCATCTTTTTCCCAACCGAACCGGTTTGTTTTAAGGATGATTGGAACTGTTTGATATGGCTCCTGAATCTAACACACTCTTCGGTAATATCAGATTTTTCAGCTATATATGCAATTTCTTCTTCCAGACGGACTTCGTCAATTTTCTTTTTGTTCAGAAGGTCATCCAGTTTTTTCAGTAGTCGGTCGCGATGTTGCTTTTTGGTGCCAAGCGACAGTTGTTCAATCTTTTTAACGTCGACCAGCATCCTTTTCAGCCTGTTTGAAATATCTTTCTTAAGATTAATGCCTTCTTTTTCCCTCATCTTGATCAGCTCCACCAAAGCTTGGGAAATAGCCTTTTTCAGAAGCGGCCAGATTTTTTCTTCAATATTATTTGTTTTTTGCACTTTAAAAATCTCGGGGAAATTCAGGAAATGGCTAATTTCAATTTCACCGGATAGTTTATGCTGCTTTTTTAAGGTCAGCAGGTGGGTATGAATTTCTTTCGCAAGCGGTTTATTAAAAATCAGTTGATTGATTCCTGAGCCGTAATCTTCATAAACGACAT
>DAOUVS010000064.1 GCA_030667525.1 Candidatus Zixiibacteriota bacterium
ATCGCCTCCCCATATTAATTATTTTTTAAATTTTCAAACGATAAAATCGTCAACCCACATCTACCAATATAACGTTTAATTGTCCCTTATGTCAAATAATATTTTGTATAATTCGTTATATTTATGCGAGATTAGTTCCCGTGGGCGGCAGACGCCTCGTCTGCCCCAGCGTAACTATCTCTAAACAAATTCACCACCAACTCACCCTTAATTTTTCCCCTTCTGTTATTGCATATTATGGCAATTGGAAAAATGACAATTAACAACAATACCATAAGGCGTGAAACCGAATCAACATCGACTTGATAGTCCAAAGTCAAAAAATGACGGAACGAACCCATTTCATTGTACTAATATGAAAGCAATAAAGTTACAAGGAATTTTCTCCAAAAAACGATTGCATAATTATTAAATTGCGGTTAAATTATAGATGTAATAGATACTAACCGGAATAAACAACACGGATAAAAAATAAAATAGTTTGGATAATCTCGGTTGGGCAATTTAGAACAGACGATGTCTGACCGAATGAATAAATAGAAAAGATTTTATTACGAAATTTCGACAGGAGGAATAAATGAAAAAACTATCTACTCTTTTAATTGTCTGTCTCATTCTAACAATTTTCGGATGCGGCCAGCAAAGTACATCCCCGGTTGTCACCAATACCGAACCGGTAGTACAAGAGATACCGGCCGAAATTGATAAGCTGATCGATTCATACTCTTTTGACGGCCAGAACAATTCAAAAGGAATGGCTTTTTCCCTGCCATTTGATATTATAAATAACGATTACAACGGCGAATACGATATTTATGCCGTCACTTTCCTCTGGGGACAATTCTTTGGAATCCCAAGCAATGTCGCAATAAAAACTGACTGGACCGGAGATTTATCAGTTAACGGTGTCGCCGATATCAGAGTGATCCACAAAATCGATTTCGAGAACGATCAGGATTATCTAATTGACAACGATATCCCATCAAAAGCAGAATGGGTTTCAACGACTAATGGCGATTTTGACGGGTTAACTTTTATCGTGATGATCAAACGCGGTATTGAATATTTTGCGCCATTAAATCTTACCTTTAACACCGAACCATTTGATCTTGAACTCCCAATTGATAAGCTTAGATTTTTCAAAGGTTTTTATCTTGCCGATAATTTTAATGGCGTCGCCGTGTTCGCTCACAAGATATGGCATAATTTTTGTCCCAGCGAAGCTATGAAAGGCAAATGGATCAAAGATGATATCGCCGGAAATAGCGGACACTTTGAAGGTATCTGGCTTGATGATAGCCAAACCGAACCGGCCGGTATTTATGTCGGCCAATTCTGGACCGATGACGATGGCAACCGCTATTTTGAGGGCAGTGTCTCCGGATACATCACCACCCAGGTGATTGCCTACTTAAAGGGTCAATGGTTCTACGATGATTTCAGAGAGTGCGCTCTCTGCGGTTCCGGACATGGAAAATTCCACGGCCGCTTTGAATTTGCTGACCGCGACGGCTGGGGATATTTTGGCGGAACCTTTGGATGGGGTACATCAGTTGAAGTCCTGGAGCTTCCAATGGAAGGTCTCTGGAAAAAAAGATGCCCGACGATCTCCGACACTGATGGCTGGAATTAATATTAAAAACAATAATACCCTGCTTTAATTTTTAAGGCAGGGTATTTTATAAAGAGTCAAATTCCGTAGTTATATAGATAGATCAATAAGATCATAAGAAGAATCCCGCAATAAAAACCAAGCATAAAGTTGCTTCGCCAAGCCGGTTTTTTCTTCTGCTTTTTAAGTATTTGAATTTTTGAACCGCAATGCTTACAGACAATCGCCCCTCGGGCGATCTCTTCTCTACAAAAAGGACACTTACTCGATGTTTTCTTATCTATACTCATAATTTAAAAAAGGTGTAAAGTGACCGCCAAGCAACAAAAATATTTGTTATATTTCTTTGGTCAGTTCAACCAGTCTTTTGTATGGTATCGCGACCCAGCTTTCAGCCTGAAAGGCGCCATTGGCCATACTTATCATAGATACTTTCGCCGCAGCCTCTTCGTTGGGAGCCTCATAAATATCAATGAAATCAAACGGCCCCAAAAGACCATAATGCGAAATAAATTTCACTTCCGGACATTTTTTCTTAACATGATCGAGCCAGAGCCGTCCGATAGTACTTCTCTGTTTTACTTTCGCCCCAGCTTCAGGGGAAAGTTTTGTCATCAAAATAAATGTCTGCATAAAATCCTCCTTACAGATATTTTTGCCATACGTATATATTTTTTCAAGATGTCGGATATTGAATCTATGTCTAATATAATCAAGATAATGAAATTATAAACAAAAACTCTGGGATATTTTTAAACAAATGATGGAAGAAAATCGTCTTTAGATTGTAATCCCCTCAGAACAAATAATATTTAACTCTAACATGATGGAGGCGGATTATGTTTTCCAAAACCAAACAGCTCGTTATTATCCTCGCTGTAATTGCAATCCTGATCCCTATTCTTATCCAGGCCGGATCAACCGGAAAAATCAAAGGAATTATTACCGACAAAATAACCGGACAGCCGATTCCAGGCGTTTCGGTTTTAGTTGTTGGGACATCACTGGGAGCAATAACCGACCCTGATGGCAGATTCCTAATTACTTTGGTGAAGCCGGGAACTTACATCCTGAGAATCACTTCACTCGGTTACGCCACCTATGAAATTGATAGCGTTGAAGTTGCAACTGATATCACAACTGTCCAGAATTTAGACCTGACAAAATTAACAACCGATCTGGACAAGATCATCAGGGTAGTGGGGACAAAAAAGGGGATTGATAAATATGTTTCAAGTTCTAAGATTTCGGTCAGCCGAAAAGAAATAGAACGTGAATCAAAGCAAAGGGCAAATGAATCACAATCAGCATCTTTGGATTGTGCAGAAGTAATCTCTTCGGCTCCTCAAGCCGGGGCGCCAATACTGATCCCCGAATCAATAATGAGAGACGGACGAAAAGTTAAAAAACCTAATAGCAATTTTCCGACCGGTTATCCCCCGGCTCATGGTGGCACTAATATTGTCAATGGTGAACCGTACGATGCCATGTTTTTCAAAAACCATGGTACCAACCCGTTTGTCGATACCGAGGATGATCATCTCTCCACTTTTGCCATCGACATCGATGATGCCTCATATATAATGGCTCGCTCTTATCTCGAACGCGGTAATCTTCCACCTGATGATGCCATTCGGGTCGAGGAGTTTGTTAATCATTTCAATTATGATTACAAACCACCCCGCCGGGAACCGTTTCGTATTTTCCTGGAAGGCGGACCGTCTAAATTTGGGCAAAATTGTCAGCTTCTTAAAATCGGCATCAAGGGCAGACAGATAGACCCCGAAGATAGAAAACCGGCCAATCTGGTTTTTGTAATCGATGTCTCCGGCTCAATGAATAGAGAAAATCGGCTGGGACTGGTCAAAAGAGCTTTGCGGCTTCTCGTTGATGAACTCAATGAATCTGATAACGTCGGAATCGTTGTCTATGGATCACGCGGCGAAGTTGTCCTCCAGCCAACCTCAATTTATTTCCGTGATGAGATACTCTCGGCAATTGATAGGCTGCATCCCAATGGCAGTACCAATGCCGATGAAGGATTAAGGCTTGGTTATCAGATGGCCAACCGGTTTTTTGAAGAAGGTAAAACCAACCGGATCATTCTCTGCTCCGATGGGGTTGCCAATGTTGGACTGACCAACGCCGACGATCTGCTGAAACGAATTAAAATATCTGCCAATAAAGGAATCACTCTTTCGGCAATAGGTTTTGGAATGGGAAACTTCAATGATATCCTGATGGAAAAACTCGGCAACAAAGGCAATGGATATTATGCTTATGTCGATGATATAAAAGAGGCCCATCGTATTTTTGTGGAAAACCTGACCGGCTCACTCGAGGTGATAGCGCGCGACGTAAAAATCCAGGTCGATTTTAACTCGGAGATTGTGCGCAGTTATCGCCTACTCGGGTATGAAAATCGTGACATCGCCGATAATAAATTTCGCGATGACAATGAAGATGGCGGAGAAATCGGCTCCGGTCATGAAGTTACCGCTCTTTATGAAATAAAGCTGGTGAAGGATGCAGACCGGGGCAATCTTGGCGAGGTCTATATTCGTTACAAAGATCCAGAATCTTTCGAGGTTGACGAAATACGAGTTCCTATCAAACAAAGAATATTTGAAGATAATTTCAAAAGTTGTTCCGATCAGTTTAAACTGGCGGCAGTATCGGCTGAATTTGCTGAAATTTTGAAAAAATCTTATTGGGCCAAAAATTCCCAGTTGGATGACCTAAAATTTATCCTCAAAAATTCTTTTCGTCATACGAACAGCGATGAAGTTATTGAATTAAAACAACTTATATCAAAGGCAACCAGATTCCAGGAGCAATTGGCCGAAAGATAATTTCAATTAGAAGGTGGCAAAAAGGCGGGTTTAACCCGCCTTTTTTTATTTCCATATTGCATTTTCAGAGTATGGATAAATTGGTTTATAATTTTCTTCAATAATCACCTTAAAAAACTCAATATATATCCGATAATAGGTTGGAGGGACAATTCTTGACAGTAATAAAAATTGTCATAAATAATTAGCGGGGCAAATTGAATTATGTCTTCTACAAATAAAATTAATGATACAATCGAAAATAATTTTATATGGGTCGGAATATTAGTAAGTGGATTCTATTGGTTTCTTGACTCAATAATACAAGTGTCGATTTTTGGCAATGGCACTTTGACCGATCAGTTGTTTTCTCCTACTTCAAATATCATCTGGACTCGTGTATTAGTATTTTTTATTGTAATATCAACAAGCTCATTGGTTCAATCGTATGTTTTCAAAAGAAAAAGGGCTGAAAAGGATGTCATAAAAGCAGGAAAAAAATATCAAACTCTATTTGACTCCGCCAACGATGCTATCTTTTTAATGGAAAAAGAACATTTTGCTGACTGCAACGCCCAAACATTGGAGTTATTTGGCTGCACCAGAGATCGGATCATCGGACAACCGCCTTATAAATTTTCCCCGGAATATCAACCGGATGGACAACTTTCAAGAAAAAAAGCAATGGAGAAGATAAATGCCGCCCTTGAGGGTTATCCGCAGTGTTTTGAATGGAAACATTGTCAATTGGATGGAACACTCTTTGATGCCGAAGTCAATCTTAATAGAATGGACTCACTGGGAAAAATATACATCCAGGCAATAGTGAGGGATATTACCGATCGCAAAAAAGCCGAAATTGCTCTTAAACAAAGCGAGGAACAATATCGCTCTTTGTTTAATAATGCTTATTACGCTATTACTCTAATTGATCCAAATGGCAAGATAGTTATGATTAATGATATCGGAGCCAAGACGCTTGGAAAACAGCCTAAGGATTTTATTGGAAAAACGGTTAGGGATATATTTCCGGATCATGCCGAAATCATGCTTAGCAGAAATCAGCAAATTATCAAAACAGGCGAGAAACTTGACTTTGAAGAAAAATTAATCATGCCGGATGGTTCAGAGAAATGGTTCTGGTCAAATCTCCAGCCAATTAAAGATACGGACGGCAAGATTACTTCAATTTTAATAATATCTCACGATATGACCGAAAGAAAAAATGCAGAAGAAGCACTAATTGAAAACAAAGAATTGCTGAGAGCAATTCTGGAGTCAACCGGTGACGGTATTCTTGTCGTAAACAACAAAGGTCAGGTCACGCATACAAATGCCCGTTTCACAGAACTCTGGAGAATTCCGTCATCTTTAATACAAGCTCGAAATGATGAAAAATTAATTGGATTCGTTCTCGAACAACTTGTTGACCCCGATGCATTTCTCGCAAAGGTAAAAATACTTTACAATTCTTCTGAAAAAGATACCGACCAATTATATTTCAAAGATGGACGTATTTTTGAAAGACATTCATATCCGCTGATTCGAAATGAGGATATAGCTGGCCGGGTTTGGAATTTCAGAGATATCACTGCAAGCTCTAAGATTGACATTTCCACTCAAAAACAGCAATCGATCCAAACCTCATAGGTTTTTTATTAATTAGATTTCAAATCAGAATATCTTCATCCCAGCCTAATTTGATCAAATTAATTTTGCTCATATCGGCAACACCTAATTTATGCCTGGTATCAGCAAAAGCAATATGGTGCGGCGAGGGTTTCATCGGTCTCTCCTCGCCAAAATGTATCAATCGCTGGGCCTTCAGAATTTGCAGTCCGACAGCGTCAAGTGCAACCGGATCGGTCCCGACCAGCAGGCCGTTATATTTCCAGGTAAATTCTTTGTCAAAATGGTGCGCTCCGATTCCATGAAACAACGGCGTCAGCATAACAAGAATTTGAACTTTGGTTTTCCCTTTGACTGCCGGAAGCTCCCAAAGTTTGGCTAAATCAGCACAAGAATTATCATGATAAGTCCACGGTTCAGGGACAAACATAATATAGTTTTTCAGCAGTCCGCCAACACCGGCCCAATGATGTGTCCTCATCGGGCGTGTATTGATCAGCGCCGTTGCATTGTTGAAAACATCGTTAGATAAAATTCCCCGGTCATCAATACTGATATTTGTTTCTTTAACACCGGCCGACATAACTCCCCTTTTTATACTCTGCTCAAGTTCTGGCGGAGTTGGCAGCGGTCCCCAGACATTGGTTTTGATGCCGACAATATCACTCGGTTTAAACATAACGTTCCAGGCATCAGCCGGACTCTTCACATTAAAGAGTTCATTGATACCCTGATCAAGCATACTTTGAATGATTTCAGAATTGCATTTTCCGTCGACACCAATAACCGACTTGTCACGAATTAGGACTACCTTTGTTCCTGATGGAGCCATGACAACATTTTTGCTTTCGGCCGAGACTCCCATCGCCAGACCAAGTGCGGCACAGGAGGCACCTTTAATGAAATCCCGGCGCGTGAACCGAACCTTTTTTTCCGAATGTTTTTCCATCAATCTATCCCCTTTTATTTTAAGATAATTTTTTCTAAAACATTCTGTTTGAGTCTTTTTGCAAACGTTTCAGTCGGAGCATCAAATATTATAACTATATAATTCTCACGCAGCGTAGATGTAAACCATTTGTTTTCATCAAACTGAGACATCTCCAATCTTTCTCCTTCCGGCAGGTACACTGATTGAAAATTGGCAAATGCTTTTTCCGCTTTATTTGAATCTGGATACTTAACAGATAGAAGATAGCAATAAGACTCGCCGTACCTTGCCAAAACGGCGTCAGTTTCGCTATTTAGATTTAGTATATTTTGATCAGAAACAAAATAATGATAATTCAATGAACTTGGCAGATTGAAATAACGCACACTTTTCTTGTTCAGACTTTCTTCTGGTAAAACATTGAGTATTTCCGGTTTTGTATTTGAAGGTTCATAAAAATTAGTAATTATTCTTGCCAGTTCAAAAATGATCGGTTTTGTCTCCTCGGTTCCCAACTCGCTGATAATACAGAAAAAATACTTCCCCTGCCAAAAACAGAGCAGTCCATTTCGATATTCCGACCCCTCGCCCACTCCGGCCTCGTCACCTTCCCGCGTATGGCTGAAGACACCAAAGGCATCTTTGGGAGTTCCCATATCAAACATCTCAATTTTAATTAATGACTGATCGGATTTAACCAGTCTGAGAACTTCCATCTCGCGATAGTCATACATCCGGTAAATCTCACCGGCACCGTTCATGTAGCGAAAAATAGTCTCGTGGTCATATTTCTCAATATCACCATCCTGAACCCAGCCGTTTACTTCGCCCGGGATTATCTCTTTCAAACTCAAATTTCCTCCTATATGGTCGGCCGCTGAACAGCCGACTAACAATAGCAGAATAAATAGAATATTAGATTTCATATTTAAATAAAATGAAATTAGAGAACAATTCAAAAATAAAAATATTTTTTATGATTTAATTCTGAGTATTGAGAAACGACAAAAATCAAATTGATTTTATATTACAGAACTGGTCCAAGATTAGATAAGATAAAAAGTCATCGCAGTATTCAATGTTGCTTCAATAATTATCAGCCAAATGTCTCGACCGCTTTTTTTATGAGATCTTCGCTGAAAGTTAATTTAGCTTTGCGGGCGGTCATCTTATTGATGGCGTATTTGATCTTGCCATTTTTAACTTCACGGATGTTTACCATTACCCCATAGCGGGCGAATGTTCCAAACATACTAACCGTTAATATCGGCTTCTTCTCAACCTGTTTAAGAATTTTGGCAAGATGGTTCAAGCTATCGGTTGCAATAAAAACAATTTGACATTCATCCAACTTATCATCTATGGAGACTGAATTAATAACAATATTTTTTCCACCGGAAGGAGTTGAGCTTACAATTGACTGAAGAATGGGAACATATTTACCGTCGCCAACAACATTGATAACAAAACTATCCTTACTGGAACCATCCGGCCATTCAACCTTATCAATCAGTTCTATAATAAATTTGGAGCTAAGTTCAATATCTTTATCATTAGTTTGACCATAAACAGAAAAACATAGTAATAATGATAAGAATAATGTCACAGCCTTGATCATCCTAAAACCTCCAGTTAAACCCTAACCATCCTGTAGAAACCATTTATTAAATTTATCGGCAATATCCTTATAATTTCAAATATTTTACGTAAAGTAATTGTGTTTAATTGCATATATTTTACGCAAATCAGAGAGCCTAGGTCAATATAAAAAATCCCCGATATCTATCCTGCCAGATTTTTTTCGAAAGTTACCGCTCTCAGCACAGAATCAACATAGAAATAACTTTCAAGATGAAACGGCGCATACATAAGAGAAATCTCAATCGGTAAAAATTGTTCCGGTTCACAGTTTTCGCCGCTGGTTTTGCCAACTTTGGCCCGATAAATAATTACCTCGGCCATTACCAGGGCCTCCGATAAACTCATCGTTACCGGCTCATAATGCCTGTCAAAGACATCTATCGAAATGTAGTCCATCTTTGGAGCGGCTGACGACATCCGCTTACTCAATTTGAACAATGATTCAAAATTGGCGGAGCGAAAAGCGGGTAAAATTAATCGATCGGAATCATATATTCCACCGAACATCATCCTAACAACTCCAACATCGCTATCCGGAAGTTTCATCGACCAGAATGGGAAAAGACGGTCATTTTGATATTCGCTGCCCACAACAGCATTAATTCCCTCGCTCATCAAGGGATGAGTTTCCAGCATCACCAATTGATGGCAGTTATCACAGATGTAAACATAAGATTGTTTCCCCGGTAGGTCATACCCGCAATTGGGACAGCGGTGCAATTCCACATCAAGATTACCAAATTCTATCTGTGTTGAAGAGTCCAATGCATTCATTTCCCTGGGCTGGCAGTTATTAACAAGACTGGTCACTGAACCGGAGACTCCGTCAACAATCAGTCGCCGCAAACCCTGATTTGAATTGGATTCAATAATATAGTATGGAAAATAAATTATTGATGCAATCGGGTGGAACAACTTGGTTTTATTTTTTCCGAAAGCAGCCGGATTAATTTCATTCAATCGTGCCGTTCCCTGTTCCACATTTTTAATTACCTGCTCCCATGGTCTGACCACCGGCAAACATTCAAAATCATCAGGGATATTATCCTGTGAATATGGTTCCATCCGAAGGTAAGTTGCCTTCATACCAATAGAATGTGGGATTTCATCATCTTCAACTCCGGCAGAATGAGTCATACTGTAAGCAGCAAGATTTATATCGGTTAGTTTTTTCTCATACGAAACATCCTGTTCGGCTCCATATTCCTGCGCATAATAAACATGCCGTTCCTCCACACGATTGCGCACCTTCAGCAAAACCGCATCAACTTTCCAGTACGGTTGGTAAATCATCTTTATTTCAACACCTGACTCGGTCAGAGGCAACGATCCCTTTTTTAGATACCGATCTGCAAATGATCGAGCCTCTCTCCTTGACTTGGTGTTTTTAATAATATAGGCAGGTGGAATCTCGGGCATTTTTATTCTTAGAACCGATCCACACGATTCACAGGTCAGAACAAAAAAGTCCGCTTCCATCTCCAAACGACTCCCGCAACCGGGACAGGTCACACCAATAAAAAAGCCGCTTTTGTTTTTATGATCGGTCATTTTCCCCTGTCTGTTTGCCGCATTCACCGCAGAACTTAGAACCGGATATCAACTCGGCCGAACAATGCGGACAGGTGATTTTGGCATCAAGCTGATGACCGCAGTGCAGACAAAAATTCGCCTCAGTCGGAAGATGCTGATTGCACGATGGACAAGCGTTTTGCTGCACCATCGTATGACCGCAACGATAACAGTAGCGCGACTGCTCCGGCGTATCAGTATGGCATTTGGGACAGGTCACCGTCGCCACCGATTCTCTTTTCAGATCGGTCTGCTCCGGCTGAAAAACTTTAGTCATCATTCCCGGCATCATCATCCCCACACCAGCTCCCATACCCAATCCGGCACCGGCTCCGGCCGGACTACCCGGGGCACCAAAACCTTTGGCCATGCCGAATTTCAGGAATTTATCCAAATCACCTATAGCCTCTAGACCGGACCTTTGATCGATCATCTTGGAGACTTCTTCGGGTGGAGTTATTGATGAAATATAAAAATCAACCAGTTCCAGACCATACTTTTCAAATTCCTGTTTAACAGTATCTTTGAACTCTTCGGCCATTTCAGTATAGATAGCCGGAAGTTCCAAAAGAGTATCAAGTTTTTCGCCAAGCATATCATTCATCCTGGCAATTATAACATCGCGCAGATAATCCTGAATGTCACCGGTTGTATAACGCGACTGACGTCCTACTATGCTGTTCAAAAAAAGTATCGGATTATCAATCCTAAATGTAAAGGCACCATGACCGCGCAGACGAATCAAACCAAGTTTACTATCCTTAAATGTTACCGGGTGCTTGGTTCCCCATTTAAGGTCAGTAAAAACTTTCTGATTTACAAAATAAGCTTCCGCACGAAACGGCGAATTGAAGCCAAACGGGAATGCCATCAATCTGGTTAAGATCGGAAGGTTTTTGGTGATCAAAGTATGACGTCCCGTTGAAAAAGTATCGGCGGCATGACCATCTTTGAAAAAAATAGCAGTTTGACTGTCTCTGACTATCAACTGCGCGCCAATTTTAAAATCGGCTGATCCCTCCTGAGGAATACGATAAATCATCTCATCGCCTGAGGGGTCCATCCATTCCAGGATTTCAATAAGTAAAGACATATTATTCTCCATTAAATAGTTTTAACATATTTCTTGTACTTTCGACAAAACAACTGCCTTTCTTGAATTTGCGTATTGAGGCAAAGAAACTTATCAAGATATATACCAATATCTTAATTTCTTATTCATGGCAAAGGTTTGATAATTAGTATTATTTTTGAACAGACACGGGGCAATATCCCGCAATTATGACCAATCTAAACCTATTTCTAATTCGGTTTTATCTTGACAATTTTCACATTATCCCTAAATTATTAAATATAGGCAAATGATCTGATCGAAAACTAAATACGTCAGTAATATTATAGAAACAACCGGAGGAGCAATGTATAGGAACTTTACAATAATAGCTCTTTTGTTCATGGTCTTTCTTATGGGAATGGCTCTGCCGGGTAACACCAGGGATCTTTCATCTTTTAGACTTCAATTGACTGATGAAGAAATTGAGGCAAGAAAACAGAGAGCACGTGAAACCAATAATTTCAGGCAAATCGAATCTGACAGCACACAACAAATCTCTTATGAAGAATGGATTGCGGCTCAGGGAACACCGCTTCCATTTTCCTCAAAGCTCATTATAACATCCGTGCCTCTTCGGGCTGATTCTAAAATCTGTGTGCTTGTCAACAGTGATTTATATCCATCAATTGAAGTTTCGGTATCGCAATATGTAGCCGATCTTGTCGCCGAAGGATATACAGTTGAGGTACATACACTCATTGGTGGAACCCATCAGGATTTACGCACATTCCTTCAAACCCAATACGCCCTTGGAATGGATGGTGCCCTTTTTGTCGGCGATTTGCCGGTTGCCTGGTATGAAGAAAGTTGCGCGCCTCATGAACATTTCCCTTGTGATCTTTATTATATGGACCTTGATGGAAACTTTCATGATAACGATTCCAACGGCTCGTTTGATTTGCATGATGGAAATCAAAATCCGGAAATATATGTTGGGCGTCTGACTGCTTCTCCAATGACAATTAGCGGAGCCACAGAAGCTGATTTGGTAAATAATTATTTCAGGAAAAATCACCTTTATCGAACCGGCGGCCTGATTACCAATACCAGATCCCTGGTTTTCATTGATGACGACTGGATGTATGATGGGGAGTATATCAACGAAGCTATGGAACAAATTTATTGTCAATCAATTCTCTATGATGAACCGGCTGAAACGGTTGCAGATGTATACATAGCTGAACTTACCGAAGGGTATGAATTTGTTCATGTCGCAGTTCACTCTGCTATTGGTATTCACGATTTTGACGGCCCCGGAATCGAAAATGGCGGATCATTTAGAAATTCTGAACTCTACGCATTAGATCCTCCGGGAATTTTTTATACGCTATTTGCCTGTTCTAATGCACTATTCACAGCACCCGATTATATGGGCGGCTGGTATATTTTCACCGATTCCTATGGTCTTGCCGCAACCGGAAGCACCAAAACAGGTTCAATGCTTTATTTCGATAATTTTTATTATCCGATGGGCAATGGTGCCACCATTGGAGAGGCGTATTATATTTGGTGGGATCAGATTGTCGACTGGGGAATTGATGATTTTGCTATCTGCTGGTTTTATGGATTGACATTATTGGGCGACCCGACCCTTAAACCAAGCGATCGTCGCCCGGTTGAATTAAAGGAAGCGGTTCTGCCTTATTGTCTAAAGAATAGGAATTATGCTTATTATCTTGATGCCGATGGCGGTGGAGCCCCACCGTATGATTGGAATATCATTGACGGC
>DAOUVS010000246.1 GCA_030667525.1 Candidatus Zixiibacteriota bacterium
AAATATGGCACAACTAAAAAGAAGGATTATAATACTAATTAATAAAAATGATTTCGGTTTCGGTAAACACATATCTTTTCATTTCAGTGTGTATAGATTTAATTTGAAAGATAAACTAATTTCGGAATTAATCAAGGCGAAAAAAAGGCGGCTTCCGGATTTGAACCGGAGAATGGAGGTTTTGCAGACCTCTGCCTTACCACTTGGCTAAGCCGCCAATATAAAAAAAGCGGGAAACGAGACTCGAACTCGCGACAGCCACCTTGGCAAGGTGGTGCTCTACCAACTGAGCTATTCCCGCTTATTGTGCCATCTGGAATATATATCGGAATTTTATAATGTCAACTTATTTGAATAATGATTTTTTCCATTATTTTACAACACCTGCTATCTCATTGCTGTTAATACTGTTACTGGCCATCCCCTGCGGCGTTTATTGCATTTTTGTACTCTAATTTCAGACTCTTGGCCAAACTTTCAAGCCTTGGAATATACCAGGGAACCAATTGATTTACCTTTTTGTGATAATGTTGTGCCATTTCCGAATTATCCAATATCGCATATTCAAAAATGTATAAATCTTTATAAGCTTCAAAAACCAGAGTATCAATGCTAACCAATTTATTTAGTATATTGTAAGCGATTTCAAGATTATAAAGCTCTCGATTAGCATCGGCTATATAATAATAAAGATACGGGAATTTCGGGTCGGGACATAAACCAATAGCTTTGTTGAATTTGGAAATTGCTTCTTTATATCTCTTTTGACTCCACAAATCGATGCCGTTATAATAAGTTTGAATAAACATCTCATCAATATCTCGTTCGATATCGCCCTCAATAGAATAATATCGTTTAAAAATCGAATGTAACGTGCCATCAAAATAGAAACCCGTGGTTCGATACGATCCAAGAAAAGTGCTATATAGAAAAAGCGCTCGTTCTGCCGGAGCTGATGGTTTAAACTCAGTGGAAAACATTATATAATCAGGCTGGCGCGACAAAACATATTCTGAATTGTAGCTATCTTCTTTCCAGGTAGTTATCAGTCCCGGAATAGGTTTTTCCGGATGCCTGGCAATAGTTGAATCGGTTAACCCCAGAAGATCTATCACAGTATGCCCCATCAATCGATAACCAACTATCCCGATAGTACTAACACCAATTGAAAATTTAGTCTTATCTGCGTCAAGCAAGTGATCGATAGTTTGATTCATTTTACTATTCAAAGCTCTCTCTGCACGATGGTAGGTATCAATATATTCGGAAGGAATATAAATTTGCCAGCTAAGTAATAGAATTAAACTAATCAATACTATTATTTTGCTTTTAAACAATTTGATAAAACCATAGATACTTACCAGAATCAACCCGGGGAACAATGGAACAAAAAAACGATGCACCTTTAATACATCCCCGCCAATCAAAACTATATAAACTGCATATATCAGAAGAAATACGGATATTAATCTAATATGATGCGACCACTTTTTATAGACTAATAGAAACGGAACCAGAAATAATCCTCCGGCCAAATAATGCCATAAAAATGTTCCGGTATATTCTAAACCATTAAGTAACTGTTTTAAATTAAATCCGGTTTTGGCATAAAATGGATTTGGCAGTAATGCTGAGAAATATGTCCATTTGAATATCGCGTATGGTATCAATAAAATAACATAGGCAGCAAAAATGGTTTTGGCATATTTAGAAAAGGATTTTGTCGAGAATAAATTGTGAGCAAGAATAATTCCAAAGACCAAGCCACCTTCAGGGCGAAGCAGTGTTGCCAGCACAAGAAAATAAATGACACTATATGATTTTCTTAAATAGAAATAAATCGCCCCAACCGCCATCATTGAAAATGCGGCTGTTTCCAAACCAGCAACCGACCAGTATCCAAATGATAAAATTGTCCCCAGAGTAAATGAGCACAAGCCGGGTAAAATACTTTGCCGGTCAAAAATGATCCGGCCGATAAACCAGGTAAAAATGATTGTTCCAACACCGCACAACATACCGGCCAGCCGAGAGAAGATAACAAAATCTATTCCGGCCAATTTCCCCAGTATCATAATAATCATCCAGAGAAAATTGGTGTACCCCTCGACCCGCTCCCCAATATTATATACGAGACCATCACCATTTAAAAAATTGGCAGCATAACGAAAGGTGATAAAAGCATCATCCTGCGTAAAATCAAAATAAAGCGCCTGAGAGAGATGCGCAATTATACCAAGGGCCAACAACAGATAGCTCAGGCGAAGAAACATTTTTGACGATATTAGGTTCGAAATATTATTTTTTTGACCTTTTGACATATCCTATAATCTATCTTGAGCCATTTGATACATTTTAAGATACTTCTGCGCCGAGCTTTCCCATGAGAAATCCTGGCTCATCCCCTGTTTAACAAGTTTACTCCAAACTTGCTTCTTATCAAATAATTTACGGGCCCGTTTAATCGTTTGAAACAACTTGGTAGAGTCGTATTCTTCGAAAACAAAGCCGGTTCCGCTCAAAGTTTTCTCATCGAAATCAACAATTGTATCGGCTAACCCCCCGGTTTTCCTGACAATAGGAACGGTGCCATATTTCAGGCTATACATCTGATTGAGCCCGCATGGTTCATACCGCGACGGCATTAGAAACATATCTGAGCCGGCTTCGATAAGATGCGCCAATCGATTATCAAATTCCAAAAACGGCTTAAAACTCTCAGGATATTTTTTAGCTAAGTTTGCAAAATAGTCATGATATTTTTTACTGCCGGTGCCAAGCAGAATAAACTGAAGATCAAGATCAAGAATCTGCTCCATAATTTCTTCAAGAAGATCAAATCCTTTTTGGCCGTCGAGGCGAGAAATCATTCCAATCAAAGGTTGCTTCTTCTTATATGGCAAACCAGCCGCTTTAATCAGCGTCTGTTTGTTTTTCTTTTTGCCTGAAATATTTTTTATAGTGTATGGTGCAGTTATCAACTTGTCGCTGCTGGGCGACCAGCTCTCATAATCAACGCCGTTTAGTATTCCATAAAGGTCCTTTGAACGAGTTCTTAGAGTCCCTTCAAGACCCATTCCGTATTCTTCTGATGTTTGAATTTCTTCGGCGTATGTTGGTGACACGGTAGTGATAATATCGGCCAGGCAGATGGCCGCTTTCATAAGATTGACTCGACCCCAAAATTCAAAATATGCTTCCGGGGCAAAATACCCTTTATTCAACCCGATATTTCCATACTCTTCAGCTGGAAATTGACCCTGATACGCCATATTATGAATAGTAAATATTGAGGCGGTTTTTCTAAAAAATAAATCATCTTTATATTTGGTTTTCAAAAATGATGGCACCAGCGCCGTCTGCCAGTCATTGGCATGAATAATATCCGGCGCCCAATCAAGCTCTTTCAAAGTCTTAAGAATAGCTTCGGAGAAAAACAGAAAACGATTCAAGTTATCTTTATAATCTTTACCGGATTTATTATCACGATACAATTCCGGGCGGTCAAAGAATTCCTTATTGGCAATAAAATAAATATCCAATCCAGTCGCTTCGTCATGCAAAAATAATATATCGGCCAGATAAGTTTTATCGGATATTTCAATTTTAATATCTTTTTTTACCCTCTCCAGGTTTTGATACTTTTCCAAAACCTGACGGTACATCGGTAAAAACAGTTTTACAGAGAGACCGGCTTTACTGATTATCCCGGGAAGAATTCCTGAGATATCAGCCAGTCCCCCGGTTTTGGCAAAAGGCACCGCTTCCGGAGTGATAAAGGCTATTTTTAACTTTTTCATTTTGATTTGGGCGCAACCTTGGCGCCAAACATTTTCTCGGCCTGTGATGGATCGACATCTCTCATAAATTGAGCCGAATCTTCCGGCCGCGTCGGGTTAATATAAAATCCCGAACCCCACTCAAATCCTGCCACACTGGTAATTCTCGGAATGATTTCAATATGCCAGTGGTAAATCTCATTATATTTACCGCCAACCGGGGCGGAATGAATGATGAAATTAAAGGCCGGGTTGTTCAGTGACACTCTTAATCTATTTAACGTATCTTTCAGCGCCTCGGCCAGATATTGATAGGTATCGATACCGATATCAACCAGATGCGACATATGTTGTTTTGGCATCAACCAAACTTCAAACGGAAATCTTGAGGCGTATGGTACATATGATATAAAATCGCCATAATCGCGAACTACTCTTTCTGACTCGCTTATTTCCTGCCTGATAATATCGCAGAAGATACATCGTTCCTTAAAATTGAAATATTTCCTGGCACCGTTTATTTCTTCAATCACTATATGAGGTATAATCGGCGTCGCGATTAGTTGACTGTGGCTATGTTCCAATGAAGCCCCGGC
>DAOUVS010000207.1 GCA_030667525.1 Candidatus Zixiibacteriota bacterium
AATCTGAGCCATAAGCATGGATCCGCGAAATCTTCAATTGAGAGAGTATTCAATCGGACGCGTATCATTTTGTTAGAAATCGGGGAGAAAAAGCTTCTAACTTATGCCGTAATTGCTTGTGTGACACTAACTTATACTTACAAGCGGAGGAGGTAGGATTCGAACCCACGGTACCTTGCGGTACAACGGTTTTCAAGACCGCCGCTTTCAACCACTCAGCCACTCCTCCGGCTTTTGGCAAGTCCAATTAAATCTTTATGGAAGGTTTTGTCAAGATTAATGTCCTTAATTATAAAAGGGCGGATATTATTCCGCCCCAAAATTACAATTCCAAAAATCTATACACTATTTCCAACAATAACTTCGGCTTTATACGCCACCGCAAATATCGGTGCTTTGCCAGTGCTGTCCGCCAGAATAGATATCAATCGAGATTGTGCCACTACTGAAACGGTAAGTGGCAATCCAGGCTGATTCAAGCGAAAGGGAACCTTCATCACCAACACAGTCAATACTAAAAGCAGCCGACATACCGATTGAACCACTGCTCGGACAATCCTGGGTTTCATCAAGGACAAGAGCATTATAGGTTTGAGTTGAGGTCAGATCTATTTCGCAATCCATAAGCTGTATTTCTGAATCTGCCGAAACAATCGAGACCGAATCATGAATGAAACCATCAAGAGTAATCACTTCGCCAACAAACGATTCAGTAGTAACAACTATATTGGCATGATCCTTTATCTGAAGAATCCCACCATCAGCGCTATAGGCGTTGATATCAACATGCTGACGAATATCCAACTCATCGGTTAACAACTCATCGGGATACTGCACAGTTGTACCTGAATTTTTATATCTTAAGGAGTCAACACCAGATACCTGCATACTGTCGGTTTGCCCTTCTTCGGTAATAACCAATAATGCAGAAAATGTAAAAACGTGCCAATAATTGCTATAGGCATATTCCAAACTACGGTATTCGAGAATCTCGGTGCTGATTTTATGGGCCTTAAATAATGGTGATGAAGACCCGCCCATCGCCATTACAGTATCACCCAAGTCAAATGCAATTTTCATAGTTTCGAGACTCAACTCATTGAGATCATCCATTGCTTCGAATCCGCTATCATCAGGTTCACCTTCAATAGCCGATGAGGTCGATTTTTCTTCGCAACCTGAGATAAAAAACAGACCCAATAAAATTACAAAAACAAACAGTGATAAAAATGTTGCGCGCATTTTTGCTCCCTTTTTTAATTTTATGACATAATAAATTTATCGGACAAAAACGATTTTAACTGTAGAAAAATATTTTTTTGGATAGACCAAAATTGAGTTTAGGCCACAATCCCGCCGTAAGGCACAGTGTTCAAACAGCTTCCACCGCAGGACTATGGTTAAATCTGCTATATCAATGGAATCTGGTCAATATTGGAAATGGTGGCGGAAACCAAATGATACATTTCCCCGGATATTACATCCGGGGTTACTTACTATAAAATCTACTATAAATAAGAGTTATTGTTTCCAGCGGTAGATATAACCCATGCCAAATTCTTTTAGATGCTCCCTGAGTTCATCAAGGGTAAACCAACTACCATCAGTTTCCTTGCCTGATGTCGGAACAACTATCGATTGCGCCGGATTCCCACCAAAGGCAACCAGCATTTTCCTCGGCTGGTATTCGGCGACGGCAACATCTAATATCACCGCAGAATGCCCAATTGAGTCTGGATCATCATCTCTAAATTGAATAAAGACATTTGTGGCTTTGGCAAAGTTTGAGTTAGTATGTTCAACATTTTTGCGCAACGATTTGGTATCAAAATATTTTGTTACAAATTTAACATAGTTTTGGAATTCTTCATCAGTATCAAGACGACTCAACCCTTCGTTTTTGAAGTACATATCTTTATCTTTTTCATCGATATATTTACCTTGAAGCCAACTCCTGTAATTAACAACCAAATTTTTATTTAGGATAATATTAAAACTATCCAATGTTCCCTGCAACCGGAAAGAGTGCATAGCAAGTAGTACCAAAATATCTGCATCAGTGATATATTTGGAATCTATGTTCATATCAATAACTCTATTGAGCGTGTCAGCTTTGGCTATTTTTTTCCCTTTCCAATTTAATACCGGTGTTCCCTGAGGCGTCAGTGGTAAATTTGATAACCAGTGCTGAAATAAACTCAATCGATCGGAAGAATATCTCTCATATCCAGCCGGATTAGGCACCTGTGTAATTAATGATAAATTGGGGTCATTGTACTGGGCAAACGGAAACGGATTAAAGTTTTTTTGAGCATCCTGAGCATAGGATATTGCCCCAAAAGCGATAAGGAACGTAAGAAAAATTAACACTTTAATTTTCATTTTTCACCTCTTTGATTTAAACGATTATACAACTTACGGCCAATCAGGTTTGAAGAAATCACCATTAACTACCAAATTTAAAAAATATATTGGTAAATAAACTATTTTGCCAAATCCTCTCTTTTAAGCGCTCTGGCAAATTTACTATGTTTTTGAAAAACCGTCACAATCTGGACAGAATCAAGAAAAGTCGTAATTCCTCCCAGTGCTTTTTGATAGAAAAGATGGTCCTCTAATTCTACTTCCAACTCATAATCTATTGAACCATCAGCATATTCGGTTTTATCAATTTCAAAGAGCAAATCAATATCACCGCCCGAGAAATTAATCCGAAAACGATTGTTTACAAAATAAAGCCTTTGGACAAGATCGCGAGGATTAACTATTGGCCGAATAATTTGAGCAATCTCATCGGGGATATTGCTATCTCTGAGGCCATTAGTCGCGTATTTTTGGGCAGTTTCATCCGGTATTAAAACTTCGATTTCATCTCTTATGGCCAGTCCACCTGAAGATTTCGCTGCATTTCCTTTTAAAGTCAGGCTGCTTTTATTTTCTTCAACTCGCAATCGAAGAGCCCAACCGTTTTTTGACAAATACATATTTTCAGAGTCAAAAAAATAGTTTTCCTGCCGGGTCGGCCTTTCTGTAATCCCAAAACGATCGATCAGCTTGTTATAATTTTCTTCGCTTTGAAGATCAAGTTTTATTTCAATTTCCTGAGGCAGCATAATTCTACTCTATTGATAAGAATAGCCGCCCAATAAGCGGCTATTCTCGTATAGTAATATTTTCTATTTAAATCGTTTTGGCGATTTGGCTTCCCATTCGACAACAATCGGACTGGCCACAAATATTGAAGAATAAGTTCCGACTATAATCCCCAGCATTAAAGCCAGCGAGAAATCGCGTAACACTTCACCGCCGAAAAAGAATAGTGTTCCGGCTACCAGTAATGAGGTCAGCGATGTCATTACTGTTCGGGAGAGCACTTCATTAATGGAACTATTAACGGTTTCAACAAACTGTCCCTTTTGGCGGGTTTTTTTTAGATTTTCCCTGATTCGATCATACACCACCACCGTATCAGTCAGTGAGTACCCCGCTAAGGTCAGCAAGGCGGTAACCACCAGAAGAGTTATCTCCTTGTCAAGAATCATGAAAATTCCAAGGACAGCCAAAACATCATGGAAAGTAGCCACCGTGGCCGCGATACCGGAGCGGAAATCAAATCGTAGCCAGATATATATAATCAGTCCAAGAACTGAAATCAGCACCGCCCAGCGGGCGCTGGCTTTTAGTGATTCTCCAACCGCCGGGCCTATCACATGCTCGGAATCACGAGTGAAGGTATTATCCCCAAATCGAGTGGAAATTATTTCCTTCAATCTCTCAACAGCCTTAATTTCACCTGCTGTAACTTCCTTTACTCTAATAATATATGAATTGGGAACATTGTGACGTTCCAATTCCTGAATGGATGCTTCCGGGAAATCGCTGGTAACGGCATTGCGCAGGTCGGCGATATTAATCGAGTTTTCAAAATTACCCTGAATCATCGTTCCACCCGCAAAATCAATTCCCATATTGGCCTTATTAAGCAAAATCATGGTAAAGGCGGTCAGCCCAAGTATCATCAAAACAGCCGACAGCAGAAACGCCTTCCGTCTATGGCCAATAAAATTAATATTGGTTTCTTTTATTATCCTGAACATTTATCGACTCCTTATATGCTAAGTGATTTATAGCCTTTGCGTATATCAAAAATTGTTTTGGTAATAACAACCGCCGTGTAAAGCGAAATGAGAACACCCCAGAAGAGTGATACGGCAAATCCTTTAATCGGACCGGATCCGAAAATGAACAAAGCTCCGGCAGTAATCAGGGTCGTTACATGACTATCAATAATAGCTAATAAGGCTCGATTGTAACCGGCATCGATTGATGCTCGAACCGTTTTACCGGTTCGAAGCTCCTCTCGAATTCTCTCAAAAATAAGAATGTTGGAGTCAACCGAAATACCTACGGTTAGAATTATCCCTGCAATTCCCGGCATTGTCAAAGTAGCACCCAAACCGGCCATGATCGAAAGCAGAAAGAAAATATTAAAAATCAGAGCGACATCGGCAATTATACCTGACATACGATAATAGATACCGATAAATATGAATACCAGAATCAATCCGATCAAAGTTGACATCAGACCTTTTCTAATAGAATCAGAACCAAGAGTCGGTCCAACAACGTTCTTTTCGATGATTTCCACTGGAGCCGGAAGGGCACCTGCCTTAAGAACGATTTCAAGATCCTTGGCGTCTTCCAGGGTGGCACCACCGCCCATGGTGATCTGCCCGTTATTTCTTATTTTACTATTGATGATAGGTGATGATTCAACTTTGTCATCAATGACAATCGCCAATGGTTTATCAATATTAGAACCGGTTAAGCGGGCAAATGCCGCCGCACCTTGTCCGGTAAGTCTGAAATCAACAGTCGGTTCCTGAAACTGACCACGACCTAAAGTTATATTTTCGAGATATTTCCCAAGAAATTGGACTTTGCTCTTTAAAATATAGAGACTATAAACGGTCTGAGCATTCCGTATTTCCGAACGGGTTGACCAGGAAAATTGGACATCCGATGGTATCGCCCGCTGAACTTCTGGCATATTAAGCATCACTTCCATCGTTTTTCTATCCTTGGCCAGCACATAATACCCGGGCCAAAGTGTCCCGCTCTTACTTCCTCGGAGCCAATGTTCAAGATACTGGGTGAAGGGATTGGTCTCGGAATCGAATAATCCTTCTTCCAAAAATTCAGTGGAGTCGTCACCCAAGAGATCGGCAAAAACATCGGTTTCGGTTGAATCACCGGTCTCGATTGTGGTCATATCGCCTGTGTTTGGCGAATCATCTTTGACAACCTCGACTGTTTCACCAGCCGCTTCCTTATTAGCAGCTTTGACTTTGGCTACAAGAGAATCAATTCTTCTCAAAAGGAGGTCAGCATTTTCAAATGTCTCAAGCAGCTTAAATTCCAGTTGCGCCGTTTGACCAATAAGTTC
>DAOUVS010000243.1 GCA_030667525.1 Candidatus Zixiibacteriota bacterium
ATAGTCTAACTATAAAGCCGATGAGCGAATCAAAACCTCGCGGGCTGTTGACCTTTAAGGTTACCCTGTTTAATGACGGACAGGAAATCAAAGAGGGGCAGACAAGAGTAAAGATAGCCTACTTCGAAGAGGTTCTGATTGCGGCCGATCGAATCGGACGACATCAAATAATAAATTCAGAAAATTGTATATCGAAACGAATGGAGATAACATCCCTGACTTCAAATCCGCTAACATCGGAAAATAGTTTGGCGGAACTCTGGGCAAAAAGGAGTATCAAAGAAGGTCAGATATTATCCTCAGGTTCAGTAGAAAAAATACCTACCATTTTGACCGGTCAGGGAGTCTCCATTCTCTATAAATCGTCTATCCTGGAAATTTCAGCCATGGGCAAAGCTATGGAATCAGGATATGTCGGCGATAAAATCAGAATTAAAAACGATCAATCAAAAAGAATCTTAACCGGTACTATTCTCGATAGCGAGACCGTTGAGATTGCAGGCAGGTAAAGGAAAAAGAAAATGAATTTCAAAAAAGTACTATTAATAACGACCGTTCTTTTGCTTCTGCCATTTACGCTGAAAATATGGTCAGGCGATTTTGGACAGGCGACCTCGCTTTTTACAGATATAAAGGCAAATCGGGTCGGTGACATTCTTACGGTTTTGATTTATGAATCTTCTAATGCCTCAAGCCAGGCCGAAACAAAAACACAGAAATCAGGAGAATTTTCAACTTCGGGTGGACCGGGAAGCGGGGCCTTAAGATTTATTCCAATATTTGGTGCCAATGGAGAAAATGAAAGCTCACACAAAGGAAAAGGGGAGAACCTTCGTTCTCAATCGTTAAGAGGCAAGATGACGGTTACCGTCGTTAGTGTTAAAGACAACGGCGATCTGATTGTTCGTGGGAGCCGTACTATCGGCATTTCCAAAGACAAAGAAACGATGACCTTAACCGGAATTGTTCGACAAAAAGATATAAAATCGGACAATACCATAGAATCGTATTTATTGGCAGACGCCGAGATTTCATATACCGGCAAAGGTGCGGCCAATACCGCCAGCCGGCCTGGAGTATTGATGCGATTTCTTGACTGGCTATTTTAGGAGACAAATATGTTTGGATTTGTATGCACTCGAGTTTCAATCCCGTCTTTTATGGTAGCCCTGCTAACCGTGCTGATTTTTCTATCTGGAATATCGGCCGAAGGTGCAGTCAGAATAAAAGATATCACAACGATTCATAACGAAGATGAAATTGATTTAATCGGTTATGGATTGGTTATCGGTCTTGATGGCAGCGGCGATGGCAAAGGTGCTCTGTTTACGATGCAATCATTAGCGAATATGATGGAACGAATGGGGCTGACTGTCGAAACTGACAAGCTAAAAGTGAAAAATGTCGCAGCGGTGATGGTAACCGGGCGGCTTTCCTCAAATAATACTACCGGCAGTAGAGTTGATGTAACGGTTTCATCGATTGGTGACGCTTCTTCATTGCAGGGGGGAACATTGCTGATTACGCCGTTATCCTCGGGTGAAGGTACCGTCTATGCTATGGCTCAGGGACCAATCTCTATCGGCGGATTTAATGTGCAGGTTGATGAGGGCAATAAAATAATTAATAACTATACGCTGGTCGGACGTGTGCCGGGCGGCGGTAAGGTTACCCGGACTCTTGATAAATCAAACGATGATGGCGATGTTCTACTGTTTCTCCATTCACCTGATTATACAACCGCGACACGGATTGCCGATCAGATCAATAACAAATATGGTTTGACCGCTTATGTCGACGATGTCGCCACGATCAGGATTCAAGTGCCCGATTCGCTGTCGTATCATAACGAGCGGATGCATTTTATCGCTGATGTTGGTACAATGCAGGTCCAGCCGGATGAAAGAGCAAAAATTGTCATTAACGAACGGACCGGAACCATTGTTGCCGGTGAACATGTGACGCTTGCGCCAGTGGCGATTGCTCATGTAAATATTACCGTCAGCATAAAATCATTCCCGGTAATTTCGCAACCGGAACCGTTTTCACAGGGTGAAACGGTTGTCACCGATGAATATCAGATCAATGTCGAAGAGGAACCGTCCCGTGTGGTCTATCTGGAAGAAGTCATTTCATTAGCCGATGTTGCCAATGCCCTCAATATGATCGGTGCCACGCCTCGTGATATAATTGCCATTTTTCAGGCGATGAAACAGGCCGGAGCCTTAAGGGCAGAGTTGGTGATTATCTAATTATGAATATTGCTTTTCCGACATCAGAAACAAACCAAAACAGTAAGCCGCAATCGCTGGCATTGAAAAAGCCATTAAATATTGAAGCCGAAAAGAAACGACTATTTAAGGCGGCCAAAGAACTGGAGTCGCTGTTTTTGAATCAGTTGCTGAAAACGATGCGCCAGACGATTCCCAAATCAGAATTGAGTGAAGGTTTCGGTTTGGGCGAAGGACTCGGAAAAGATGTTTATACGGAGATCTTTGATCAGGAACTGGCGATGAAAATGGCCGGTGTTGGTGATCGAAGCATGGCCAGCCAGTTATACAAATCGCTGGAAAAAGTTTTGGAACGGCAGTTTGATGGTGAACAGACGGAGAAGGTGAATCTGAATAATTCATTGCCTCAAAAAAGCTATCTCAAAGTGAAAGCCGAAGAACCGGAGATTAAGAAGATTTCGAAAGTACAACCTGCAATCAGGACTATTAATGTGTCCAAAGGTGAGTATGACTCAATCATAAGACAGGTTGCCGAAAAATATAAACTCAATCCGATGCTGGTAGCGTCGGTAATAAAGGCAGAATCCAATGGTGATCCCAAGGCAGTATCAACCGCCGGAGCGAAAGGATTGATGCAACTGATAGATTCGACTGCCTCGGATATGGGTGTGCGCGATGTTTTCGATCCTCATGAAAATATTGAAGGCGGAGTTAAATATTTAAGGAAAATGATAAATCAATTCGGCGATATAAAGAAGGCATTGGCCGCCTATAACGCCGGACCCGAAGCGGTGAAACGATATGAGGGAGTTCCCCCATACCGCGAAACCAAAAATTATGTCGAAAAGGTTCTTAAAAACCTGTCCGGTCAAAAACTTTATGATTAGTAACCGACAGGCCTAAAGAGATTTAAACAGATGCCGAACATTATAAGTGAAAAGAGTTCAAACTCAAAACTGGTGTATGAGCTGATTGAAATTCTCAAGGAGGAAGCGTCTCTTTTTGGAACGTTTTTAGAATTGCTTGAGCAACAGCAGCAGGCACTGGTTAAGAATGATCTTGAAGAGATAAACAGGATCACCGGCTTACAACGTGAAAAAGCCGTGACAAGCAGGAGGCTGATTAACAGGCGCGAGGAAGTTATCGGAAAACTGACATTGGATGGAGCGTCCAGCGAAGATATTACTATTTTAAGACTGATAGATTCAGTCGCATCGGGGCAGGCAATAGTCTTGGGGCAACTACGGAATTCCATTCTTGATCTTAATAATAAGATAACAAAAGTCCGCAATCAGAATGCCATGTTGATTAATCGTTCACGCGAAAACATTGTCAAGACGATGGAACTGATCAGCCGCATTGGTGCTCCTGACACCGGCTATCAGGATAAAGGGAAAGTTGAAAGAATGCGAACCAATATAGCTGTAGACAGGAGGGCCTGATGGCTGGATTATTCAGCGGTCTTGAACTTGGCAAAAGAGCCCTGGCAACTCATCAGCTCTGGCTCAATACTATCGGCCATAACGTTGCTAACGTAAATACTCCCGGGTATAGCCGACAGCGGGTTACAACTTCAACTTCGACACCCGAAGAGCATCGTGCCGGGATGATAGGCACCGGTGTTAATGCCACTGCGATCAGAAGTGTTCGAGATCTGTTTTTAAATAAACAATTTCGCGATGAAAATAAAAGTTTGGGACAATGGGCTTCTCAGGAAAAGATGCTGACTCGGGTGGAAGGGATATTTATGGAGCCAAGCAGCGATTCTCTTGGCGGTCTTATGGAAAAATTTTGGACTGGTTGGATGGATCTCGGTAATAATCCTGAATCGATCGCTGCTCGTACTGCTCTCAAGGAGCAGGCTAATCTTTTAACAACTGGATTTCATCGTCGGTACGATCAGTTATCCGAATTGCAAAAATCAATCGATATTGATGTTGAGCTAATTGTCAACAAAGTCAACAGTATTACCGATGAAATAGCATCGCTAAATAAGCAGATATCCAGATCAGAACTTGGTGATATCTCTGCCAATGATCTGCGCGATCGCAGGGGGCTGATGATCGATGAGCTGTCACAATTTATTGATGTGAATACGGCCGATCAAGCCAATGGGGCTACCTTGGTTTATATTGGTGCGCTGATGATTGTTGATGATTCTGATGCAATTCATCTTGATACCCGCGATTCAGCCGGCAAAAGTTTTGTTACCAGCGAGG
>DAOUVS010000021.1 GCA_030667525.1 Candidatus Zixiibacteriota bacterium
AATAATCAAAAAGAAAATGGAGTTCTTACCGGCCCGATAAAAAAATCAGGTATAAAAGAGGGCGATTATGAAATAGCCCTAAAAGCTATCACCAAAGCGGAATGGTCCAGCACCACTGCCTATGTTGGGGATAAAGTAAAACTTTTGGTTGATACAGTTGGTGTCGAAGATGGAGAAAAAGCAGAGTTGCAGGTTTTTATTAAAGATTCCAACTGTGCTGACAAACTTTTTAAATCTTTTGATTGTAAAATCAGTGGCGGCAAAGTGGAGCAGGAGTGGGAATTAAAAATTGATGACCAACTTGCCGAAGATCAGGACGCCAAGGTCAGAAGCAGCGGATATTCATCCCCGTCGTTTTATTTTACTGTTGCGGTAGACGGTCTCAAAACCAAATCGGGTCTTTTGATTTTTAAAGATTATGTTGAGTTAGAGCTAAAAGATGATGATGGCAAACCAGTCGGAAATGTAAAATATACAGTTTATCTGCCAAATGGCGGCGTCAAGGAAGGATATCTTGATAAAGACGGATATGCCAAAGAGGATGATCTTCCGCCCGGCAGTATTGAATATAAAGTAGATGTAAGAGACCGTAAAAAGTAAAATTGTAGAAGTATTTTAGTTTATGCCACCAAAAACAAATACAAAAGTCGTTTCATCGTTAAAAGGTAAAGCTATTGATATAATTGAGTTCGGTCAGGACCTTTATAATATAAACAGTATGGTGCTAATGCCCGGCAAAGGTGGCGCTGAAGATGTTGCCACTACCGATCATAACAAAATGAAGGATCTCGCCGAAGCCGAAGGTCTTTTCGGATTGGCGGCAGTTTTCAAGCAGTTTAGTTTTGATTCCCGGAAACGACTGATCCTGACCGGGCATACCGATCCTGGCGGCGACCATCCGGCCAATTTTGATTTGAGCAAAGAGAGAGCCGAGGGAATCTATTGCCTGCTGACCGACAATAAGAAAAGATGGGGAGAATTAGCCTACAAAAGACATACTATTCGTGATTATAAATGGATCATGGCGTATTTTCATTTTATGGGAGGCCCTGATTTTGAGGGTGATGCCGGTTGTGATCCTGGAAAAATTGACGATGAGTGGGATTCCGACAATAAAACGAGAGATGCGGTAGGGGGATTTTTTAATGGCGTCAAGAAAATATTTAAGAGTTCGATTGACGTTGATGAAATGCTCAAAAAAGTTGAAGAGGATGACAAAAAACGCTGGCCCGAATACATGTGGCAAGCTGTTTTTATTCTGTATCAGCGAAGAATTAGAAAAATTCTTGATCTCGATCGCAAAGGTATGAAAAAATTTCGCGAGAAAAAACTAAAATTTGCCGAAGCCGGTAAAGAATATTTGGGTTGCGGGTACTCATTTCCGATGAAAACCCCCGATGACAGCGAGTATCAGAATGAAAAATACCGAAGGGTTGAATCCCTCTTTTTTTATCTTAATGATGTCCCGGCGCGTAAAAAGGGAGTCCCGAAAATAGTCTGTTCCCCGGCTACCGATAAGGCGCATGTAGAAAAAGATTGTCCCTTTTATCATGATAAACATTTCATAGCCAATTATCTCAATCCGCTCGAAGAAATGCAAATGGTTGTTTATCATATGAAATTCAACGCCTACAATCCGATCAGCCTGAGAAACGGTTTCCCCCGGAACAGGCGAATTCCTGAAGGATTGACTCTTGAAGCAATTCAATATGTTAAAAAGGGTGGTAAGTCTGTCAAAGAACCGATTAAAACGATCACTAAATTTCATGATGGAATTTATACGGCCAAGGTTCCTGACGACCCGAAGCGTAAAAACATCTATTTCGAATTCACATCGGTCACTCAGCAAGCGCCCAATCTTGAACGTTATTGGATTTATACCAAAGATAAAGATACCGAACCGGTCCTGGCAAAGAAATTGGATAAAGATATCAAAGCGTTAATGACGCCGGATAAATATCATGAGAGACTCTGTTATTATGATCTCCCCTTCGAATGGAGATCCGCAAATTACTTTACCCGCTATAAGGTCGGTGATGCCCGGAAAATTAACCGTTACCAGACCGTAATAAAAAAGAGGTTAAAGTTAAAACCGTATGGGAAAAAAGAAGCCGACGTTGATAATCCGATGGGGTTTTCATTTGATGATATTGTCCTCATGGACAAGGATGGCAAGCAGGTTATTAAAGATTTAGATCAAAACGATGTCGCCCAGGAACTTTCTGCCAATTCCAGAATATCCCTTTTCAATATTTATAAACAGAATCTGAGACTGTATAAGCCAAGAGAAGATGACAGCATTCAGAATCCCAAAGTAAATTCAGCCTGTTACAGCAAAATTGATTTTATACATGAAAAATCAGGGGGGGCCGATGTCTGGCGCAATGGTATTTCCAAGGTTCCGTCAAACACTCGTGGAATAATGTTCTGCGGAAAATTTTACAGCGTTTGGGATAAACGTGCCGGGCAGATATCCGGGACTTGGGACCCGAGCAAATTGCAGATAAAAGGTTGCCGCGCCGCAAAACTTAATGATACCGATGTTCATTGTGCCAATATTTATCGCGCTAATTATTTTGATTTGGCCGCAAGAGCAACTTTGGTTGCCGGCAATACAACTGTCAATACAACTAATTCTAATTTTGTGGGCAATGTAGTTCCGGGTTATAAGTTGATTATCTGGGATGGTAACTGGGAGGGAAAGCAACACACAATTCAAAGAGTGGCAAGCGATACCAGTTTAATTCTGAACACCGCCCCTGCCGGTGGTGATGCGGTAAATAGCAAACATTTTAAAATTAAACCACCTAATAACAAATACTCAGCCGACGAAACCGGTCATTTTGAGTTGCACTATATCCATTATGGGACTCCTTTTGATGAGCAGGACGGATATAAGGTACGATCGTTTTTAATGATTTACTGGAATGGGCGTTTTGTTAAAAATCAGAAGCCAATGCCTGCACCTGTTCCGTCAGGTAATACTATTCAAAATCATGTCGTTTCCAATATTGATATTGAGAATTTTGAACGGCTCGGTATGCTGAATTCGCAGAAGCGCTGGCACCAGAAAGGGTATGTATTTGAACCGGCCAAGACCGATGCCGCAGGAAAAGGTAAGATCCAGATTAAGCCATATTTTTTCTTTGAAGCCAAGCCGCCAACAAGGGGAGGCAGTCATAAGGTTAAGGTTAATATTTCCAATGATAGCGGCGATGGTGATATGGGTATTACCGAATCCAATATGAATTATATCGATTATAAAATAAACAATTACTTATCGCTGGCACAGTATGGTGGGGCGGCGCAATTTACTGACATTGATGAACAGGGACCACCCTATGAGACCCTGACCGTAGCACACGAACTTGGTCACGCCATGGGCCTGTGGGATGATTATGCCTATCACAGCGGTGAACGAAAATGGCCAGTCGATTCATGTTTTGGGCAGTATTATCCCGGTATGCCTTATCATCATGACTTGGGGGCAATGATGCAGACCAATCGAGCGCCCCGGATGAGATTGATGTATCATTTTATTAACTGGATAAATGATGCCGCCAAAGACGATAAGCAAATCAAAAAGTTCCTGAATGAGTCTGAATACCAAACGGTTATGCGGTATCAAAAAAACGGAGCCTCGAAAAAAATTGAGTTCCATCTTGAATCGTCACCAAATAATTATAGTGATATTTATAAACCGTTTAAAACTAAAAGAAATCAGGCTGTCGGAACCGGTAATGTAGATTATTTTTTATACAAAATCGGACCTGACGAAACGCCTCGTTCAATAAAAATTGGGAACAATCCCCCGGCATTTATATTTGATGGTATCGCGGTGATTTGTATTAAAATCGGTTTTAATTTTATAAATAGCGGCGGCAATAACTGGACCGCTAACCGCAAAACGCGCTGGATGGTTAAGGTAAAAGATAGAATTAAAAGCTTGAATACTAAATTTTATTTAAGCGGTAATAAGGACGATTTTAAGAAAAATTATATTTTCTTTTTCCCTATTTGTCTGGATTATAGTGCAATAAATACGGCGCATAATGCCGCGACCGAAACGGCAACAAAAAATGTTGCTCACTATACTATCAATGTAACATTTAATAATTCGAAAGCAGTTCCGGCGCGGACCGCACCGCTTTCGACTTTGAATGTCGGCAACAGTGTCCACGGCGTATGGATTGCCAAGTATGTTCTCGGTATTGATCGTGGCGGCAATACCTGGAACGATCCGACAGTTGCGCAGGCAGGATTTACATCGGCTGATTTTGATGAAGTCAAGACATGGATTAGGTCCGCCAATGGTTTAAATGATAACAGTTTTAATATAATGGGTAATTATTAATGCTTTATGTTTAATGAAGCGGATGAAAAATGGATTATGCAAAAGAATCTGGCTCAAAGTTTTTTAATGTTGTTTTTATTAACGATTGGTTTGTGCTGTATGGCAGATTCTAATGATGACAATAAGATAGGGGATAAGAATATGGGGTTTGAAATAAATGATATTGCCTATCCGGTTTGGATGGGAAATTTGCAAAGAAATTCATTGGTTCCGGTTGAAATGAAATCGAAATGGAAACCGCTTTGGTCTAAAATGTATATCGAAATAAATGAGAATCTGGTTTTGACTCCATACGCAACCCTGGTTCATGAAAATAGAATCGGAGTTACCAGCGGAAATGATTTGATTATTTATAGTTCTGACGGCACTTTTCAATCCCAAACCCCCCTTAACAGTGCCGCCGGTGTCTTGTTTGGTAAAAATCTTATTTCTTATTTGAATCCATCGTATCAACTGACCGCAATGGATTATGAAGGCAACCAATTTGGTTTGGGCGAGAGCATTCCGTTTCTGAGCGATTGGGCCGGAGCGATATATATATTACCCGGGCTTGAAAAAGTCCAGGCTGTGGTGCAATTTTCGGGAGGGCCGATGCGGGAGCCACAGAAATATTATATTTACAATTTTCTTTGGGAAGACGACGATTTTGACTGGATACATGAATTTGATGGCCGGATAAGTTTTGCTTTGCCTTCTAATGACAATGACCGGATAATTATTATCAAAGATGGCGAGGTGGTCATTTTCAACTCGAAAGATGGTAAGAATTCCGGTTCTTTTAATTTTGAAATTGGCACTGTGCTGACTGCTTCGCTTGATCTGAATGATAATTTATTATTGCTGTCTGAACAGACCGAAGAGAGTACAACAAAAAGAGCCTATAGTTCATTTGACCTTGATGGAAATATTCTTTGGTCATATGATGTCACCGAACCATCGGAAAACCAGCCGGCCGCATGCGATAGTGATGGCCGAATATTTATTATTGATGGTTTGCAGTTAATGTGTATAAAAGAGGGAGAAATTGACTGGACTGCGATTCTAATGCCGGCAGAAAGAAATTATCTTACTGTCACTGCCGATAATCATGCCGTAGTATTAAATGGAAGTCTGCTGGCTTTGTTTGCACCCAATGGTGAGAAGCTATTTGAACGGCTGATAACCAAAACCGATGAAAAGTTTTATGCTCCACCGGCTCTTGATAAAGAGGGACATATATTTGTGGCCGGTCAAAAGGCATTATACTGTTTTGAATGATTTTGAAATAATATGTATTCAAATATTAAAAGATAAATGGTTATAAAATGAGTAAAGAAAATCCGTTTAAGTTTGATCTGCCTAAAGGATGGATGGATCAGACAGTATATGTTTTTCATGGGCCAAAAGAGGCTGATTTGGATCACAGCATTATGCTGACTCTGGACAGAAAAATAAGGCATGACGATATTGCCGATTTCGCCTCAGAGAGAACTTCACCGATTGTTGAAACGATGGATAGCATTGATGTATTAAAAAACGAAGAAATTACATTACCGAACGGCAATCCGGCTTGGGAATTTGTTTATAAGTGGGTCCCGGCCGATGGCATGATATTTTTCCAGAAATATGTTTTTGTTTATAAAGACAAAATCGGTTTTACCTTTTCGGGCAAATTCACCAAACAGACGATTAAAACTGTTGGTGCCCAGATGAAACAAATTATTGAAACTCTTTTACCGGGAACGTATGAGCCTTTGGATGATGATTAATGGCTGATTTGAATTTTACAAAAGCGACTGATGAGGAACATGAAATAGAACTCGATTCTTTTCTTATCAGTGCCTCATGGGTATCCGGCATGGGCTTTGTTGGCTTAAAAGCTAAATTTGAAGTGCGCACTGTTTTTGTCGGCAATGGTGCTAAAATAAAGGTAAAAGGTAAATCCGAAAAGGGCAAAAAACTTGGCAAAGTAAAAGGTGAGATGCAAGCGAATGTTTTTACCGGAGAGTTTGAGATTCCAGACAAAATCGAATTGGACGATCAGATATATTTTGAAGTTGATCTTCCTGATAATGGCCTTAATGGTGAGTCGGCCAAAATTCCGGTTTACCCGATACCAAAAATAAAAAGTATAAAATGGAGCGCCGAAGAAGCCCGCCGGGGTGACGTGTTGACCCTATCGGCTGAACTGGAAAATGTTAAGGACGGCACCGAGACCAAAATTATTATTTATGAATTCGATCAAGATGGCGGCCATGATATTATTACCGACTTGAAAGCGACTATTAAAGATAGCAAAATTGAAGAAAAATGGGAGTATGAATATCACGAGGACACCGATGAACTTCCGACCAGCGAAGAGGTTGAAAGGTATGGTGGTTCGTATAATCCGCCTGAATATTTTTATACCATTAAAATCGGTGAATTTGAACTGGGGAAGGAAAAGCAGGATTCGGGGATATTGCTATTTAAAGACTGGATTCAAATTGAACTGCTTGATGCATCGGGACAGCCAGTTCCCAAAGCGGATTATCTGGTAAAACTGGCTGATGGCTCTGAAGTTGAGGGAAAACTTGATGATAACGGTCGAGCCAAAATTGAGGGCATAATTCCGGGGAATTACTGGGTGCAATTTCCTGGACATGACGATGATTTATAAATTTTATTTGTTCAATTTAAATGAATTAAATGAAGGCTTATTAGAGTAAAATATGGAAGTAGATACTATACAAGAGAAGGGCGAAGGCATTCCGACTATGATTCTTGGAAAAACCGGACAGAATACTTCAGTCAAAAAAAAGGCTCCTGTTTTCCACGGTAATCAAACCTTTTATCTTGTTGAATGGCTTACGACCTTATATGGCAGTAAGTATGGTATAGATCCGAATAATAAAACGCAGCTTGTCAGGATATTTTATCGTCCACAAATAGATAACGAGAAACGCTCGCCCGATTATTCTGTTATTGCCGCCTATATGTCTGTTTGGAATGTCAATCTCAGTACTCGTCTGAGCAAGGACAAATATAGAATTGGTGTCGATTTATGGGATGTTAAGGATTCTATTAGCTCACGGATAGATTTGGCTATCGAACTTCTCGATTCCGGTAATATAAAAGATACTACTGAAATTGGAAATAAACTGGATATTTTAAATAGTGTCATAGAAAATATTGATAATCTAATTAGTGCTGACTGGACTCATATAGTTTTGGCAACGGCATGGACAGAAAATAAAGGCAATAAAACATTTGACAGGTTAGATATTAATCTGGATTTCTTTAGAGTTTTCTATCCCCGAAAAGCTTTTCCGATTGGCAAAGGTGAAGCAGGCTCTCAAGTCAAATGGGTAGATCGAGATAAATTAATTTTGCGCCTTTTTCCCAATGGAAAACTTACCAGATCAAGAAAAAAACGACCAGGTGGAAAAAAGGGACACTCTCTCTGGAATCGATATGAATTAAAAATGTCAAAAAAATCGTTAGCCAAATTTCCAAATCTGAAAATTACATTTAATCATTCGCGCGTAGATATCTGGAGTGAGGAAGACGAAAAATCAAAAAAGATGGTTTCGCGATGGCCGACGATAAATGAAGTCGTCTCTGATCTGGAGCAGGATCTGAAAGATCATCCATATGGTAGTGCGGCTGAAAAGGCTCGGAGACGAGCATTTAAGTGGGTTGCAAAATTCCAACAAAGATCCATGAGGCTTTTAAAGAAAAAAAAGAATAAACTGGCTGAGGAAAATGATAAAGCGGCTTCAAAATTAATTGAAGCAGTACAAAATAGTCTTACTAAAGAACAGAAGAAGCTGCTTAAAGATCTCAAAGGAACTGACCCTAACGGCAAAGATTTTACCGGAACGGTGCGAAGGGCGTTAAGTGGTGCCGGAAATATCATGTTATCCGGGGCAGAGGATAAAGATGGGACAGCAGATGAAACAATGAAGATTATTGGTGAGAAATTTGAAGAACAGGCAAAAAATTTAATGAAAGAGTTTGATGGTATCGACCCGAATGATCCCAAATTTAAAGATAAAGTGAAAAAGCTTATTAAAGCTGGAACCAGTATGGCAATGTTTGGCTCAGAAGATGAAACTGTTTTCAATAAAATATTTGAAAAAATAAGTGATAAGTATTCCAAGGAAATAGAAAAAATGGCTGACGATGATAAAAAGTGGGACCCCAATAAATTTATGGATTACCAATCAAAAAAAATCCTTTTAGGGGGGAACCATGAGCCATCGAAAGAGTCCTGGAATAAATTAAAAGAGAAAAATTATATAGAGATGGAGAGGGTTTATGGTACCAATCCTCAAAGTCGAAAACTTGATAAAAGATTGAAGAAACTTATTGATATTCATCAGGGCGTCTTCGGCGGCAGCATTCCTGATCAATGGATACGCAAACATAAGAGTATAAGCAAATATATTCACCCAATAAGTGAGAAAAAACTGGAGGAGAGCCTGCCTGATAAGATGCCCCCTGAGGTAATAGCCGAAAGTGCCAACCCTGAAATAGGTGAAAAGATATAACAGTATGAAAAAAATGGTTTAACTTATTATCTAAAAGAAAATTAATCACTTGACTTTGAATGATATGGGAATTATTTTTTTAAATTATAGAATAATGCCAATCAACTTATTGTCGTTGAGAGGATTATTGTTTTCGTCATTTTAAAAAACGCTGGAGTGGATTGAAACTATATGGACATAGCCAATTATTCATCCGATTCTCGCGCCGTTATCAAAAACGCTAAGGAAGTTGCCGCTCAGTTACGCCATGTCGAAATTGAGGTCGAGCATCTTCTGATTGCGACTATCAGGCACGAGGGCTCTGAAGTTGAGTCAATCTTAAATCAACTCGGAAAAAGCGTCGGCTTTATTGAATCGGCTGCCGACGGATATCTAAAGGATCAAACTAAAAAATCAACCGTCACCAACCCGACTATTTCACCCGGAGTTCAGGAAGCTCTGATGCAGGCGGTTGAGGAAAAAGGCAAACTTATGGATGCTCTGGTTGAGCCGGAGCATATTTTTATTGCCATTTTTGATCCCAAATCAAAACTGTCGGGTTTTGTTCGTGAAAAAACCGAACTGACCAAGGAAGATCTTTATCGGGCCATAGCCGACAGTAAATCGGTTGCTGAAATTACAACCGGTCCGGCTTCGGCCGACGGCAAACCAGCCGGAGAAGGTGAAAAGAAGATTTCCGGAACGCTTCGTTATTGTGTCGATCTGACCAATAAGGCGGCGGCCGGGGAATTTGATCCGGTAATCGGACGAAGCAAAGAGGTCCAACAGGCAGTTCAGATTCTGCTTCGTCGCCGCAAAAACAGTCCGGTTTTGGTTGGTGGTGCCGGTGTTGGCAAAACCGCTATTGTTGAAGGTTTTTGTCAGGCGATTATTGACGGCGCCATTCCTAAGGCACTTCAAAACGTCAAGGTGATGGAAGTTGATATGGGGGCACTTGTTGCCGGAGCGAAATATAAGGGTGAATTCGAAGAGCGGTTCAAAACTCTCGTGAGCGAAGTTGTTAAATCGGGCGGTAAGATTGTTCTTTTTATCGATGAAATCCATAACATAACAACCTCAGGCGGATCGGGTGGAACCGATGCTGCCAATCTTATCAAGCCGGCGCTGGCGCGTGGCCAGTTGCGGCTTATTGGAGCCACTACTGAAGAAGAATACATCAAGTGTATCGAAAAAGATAAGGCGCTTGACCGACGGTTTGAAAAAGTCAAGGTCGAGCAGCCGAACTATGACGACTCTGTCCGGATTCTGCAAGGGGTCGCCAGCAAATATGAAGAACATCATAATATTAAATATGATCCTGAAGCGTTATGCAGCTCTGTTAAATTTGCTCAGAGATATCTGAGCGAACGGAACCTGCCTGATATTGCTCTTGATATTATTGATGAGGCAGCATCGGAATTTGACGTTAAAAAAGAAATGGCCAGTCAGAGAATCCCGGTTATGTTTGAACAGATAACCGAGATTACGGAACTTCTTAAGAAATGTGATGGTAAAACTCCCGAAAAGTGTGGCGAAGATTACGAGAAACTAACCACAGTTTACGATAAATTCTCGCGAAGTCTCGACATGCTTGATGACCATTGGGGTTATCGCCTTCAGGTAAAATCGGGAGGAAATGAATAATGGCAGATAAAGCAAAAAAAATCAACGATATAAAATCCGAATTCGATATCAAAGTCAATCAGCTAAAATCATTGCAGGCAACAGTTGAATCACTTGTAGATAAAATCGATGATGCTGATATCGCAGCCGTTGTGGCCCGTCGCACCGGTATCCCGGTTACCAAGATGATGACGGCTGAAAAAGATAAGCTGATCAATATGGAGGATTTCCTTGCAAAGAAGATCATTGGCCAGAAGGAAGCTATCAAAGTTATCGCCAATGCAATTAGAAAATCACGCGCCGGGCTGAAGATGAAAAACCGCCCGGTCGGTTCATTCCTCTTTCTGGGACCAACCGGTACCGGTAAGACCTATCTGCCGAAACTGTTGGCCGAATTCCTATTCGATGACAAAAACGCAATGGTGCGGCTTGACATGTCAGAATATATGGAATCGCATTCAGTGGCCAAAATGATGGGTGCTCCTCCCGGATATGTCGGATATGAGGCAGGCGGTATCCTGACTGAAGCGGTGAGGAAAAAACCATTTTCGATTGTTCTTTTGGATGAGGTTGAAAAGGCGCATCCTGATGTTTTTAACGTTTTATTGCAGCTGCTAGATGATGGCCGTTTGACCGATGGACAGGGACGAACCGTCGATTTTTCAAACACGCTGGTTGTTCTGACCAGTAACTATGCCGCCGAAAAGATACTGGAGGCCGACCGTGAGGGACGCGAGGTCGATATGGACGAGGTTCGTGGTTTTCTGTTCACCAAGTTCCGCCCGGAATTTTTAAATCGTCTTAACGATATTGTTATTTACCATACCTTTACGCAGGAGGAAGTGGAAAAAATAACGGCGCTGGAGTTTAATGGCTTGTGCGATCTTCTCAAAGAGCAGGATATCACCGCCAATCTCAGCGACGAAGCCTGCAAGCAGCTTGCTGCCGACGGTTATACGATTGAACTGGGAGCAAGACCGATTCAAAGAACTATCGAAAAAGAGATTATTAACAAATTATCGGTTGATATTATTACCGGAGAGATTTCTCCCGGCGATAATATCTCGGTTGATTTAAAAGACGGTAAATACGCTTTTACAGTGATAAAAGAAGAGAATTAATAATAGTAATTTGGAGGAGTAAATGAAAAAATTTATTCTTGGTGCAACCGAACGGATCGCGAAAGATGATTCTATCCCGGTTGAGTTGCTTCCTTCCAATAAAATGCTTTATGCGGCGAAACTGAACAATGATGATGATGCTGATGTTTCACCGGTTAAATGCAACAATCTGAAGGAAGTATTTGAAAAATTCCAACCGTCGTTTGAGGCCGAACTGGAATCGACCGAAGGTGAGCAGGTGAACGCTAATTTTGAAGTCAGATCGATGAAGGATTATACCTCCAAAGAGCTGATTGAGAAAAACGAATATCTCCAGGAAACATACTACGGCAAAGAAATGCTTAACGATCTGGAAAAACAGTTAAAGAAAAATAAGTCATTGCAGAAGACGCTTGCTGACAAGGAAAAGAAAGAAGCTCTCCTGAAAATGGCCAAGTACTATGTAGACCTTCTCAGCGAATAGGAAAGAGGTGATTATTAATGGGTGAAGAAGAAAAAAAAGAAGTACAGGCACAGGAGGCTGAAGCCAAGGAGGCTGCTCCCGTAGCAGCCGGTGAGGCAATTTCGGATGACGAGTTTACGTCGCTGTTAGGCGAATCTTTCGGAAGTTTTAAAAATCTGGCGGCTCTGATGCCGTCGTTTAAAACCCCTGATGGCGACCTTGTTCGTGGCGTTGAATGGCTCGATCCGAAAAAAGATTTTCAGCGCAAAGAATTCTTAACCAAGAAGAATTTTGAAGGACAGCGTAAACTGCTTGTTCTGAGATTGAAAAAGTGGATGGAGTATCTTGCCGGTGAAGAAACCCCGGATACCACCCGCAAAAAACTAAGTGAAGATTCGGCCAAGCTGGAAGCCAATCTGCGCAAAAACATGACCAAGGTTCATAATCAATCGCGTGAACTTGAGACGACCTATCGTGCGATCGATAAGTTTTTTGCCAATGCACAGCAGGAACCGGATGAGAAGGTTAATGCCTATTTTGCCAATGCCGGTATTGAAGAGTTGACCAATCCTGATGATAAAGAGAAATTCGAACAACTGACCACTGCAATTGCCGATTTGTACCGCGAGTGGAGTATTAAGGAATGTTTTTCAATGGCCTGCGTCCCCGGTTATATGGGCAGCGTTGAAAATATTGACACCTTTGCCAGGCAGTTGGGTTTCCCGAATAAACTGCATATCATGACCGATTTGCCGAATTTTGAATCGGTTGACGAGGTCATGGAGATGCTTGATGATCCCAACTACGCCAATATGGTTGGCGTCGATAATTACAAACAGTATGTTTCGGTTTTTGCCAACTATTTGCTGGCGCGTAATGCCAACGAGTATGAAGATGAAGATATGTGGGTACCGCCTTCGGCTTCGGTGGCCGGAATGATGTACAAGAGTGATTTAACGGTTGGTATGCAACAGCCATCGGCCGGTTTTAAGTATGGAAAGATCGCCGATGCCAAGTATATTCGTTTCCGGGCCAATCAGCCTGATGCCAGCAAGATCAATGAAAAGGGTATCAATCCGCTGGTTAGTTTTGAAGGTTCGGCGGTGGCGATGGGATCATCGACATTGAGTGTTAAAGAAACATTTAATGTTTATTCTATCCGTCGTACCTATGATTATGTATATAAAACACTTCGCAACTATCTTAATAAACAAACCTTTACGGATATTGATCAGAAGATGATTGATGCCCTCAGGTCCGATATCGATAAATTCATGCGGGCTATCACAGGTGGCGATAATATCCTGCAGGACTATAAGGTCGAGATTTTTGCCGATGAGGCAATGCGCAAAGCTCAGGAAGTCGATATTAAGGTAGCTTTGAATCCGAAGTATCCGGCCCGGACATTCAATATTGAATTCGAGGCATGGGATTCTGACAACCAGACTAACGTAAAAGATAAATAAACGTAAGGTTGTTTAATTAATTAGGAAGTAATAACGTAAAGAATATTAACCTATTTGAACCAAAAGAAGGAGAGACGTTATGGCAAGAAGGCCAGTTTTAGAGATTGATGGTGTTGTATATTCGAATGTACATGAAGTATCATTTGAGATGTATACCCCATATGACGATACCTGTCGTCCGACCGATCGTCCGCATGCCAAGTGCATCAGGATTGAGCGTGAAATGGATGCCGAATCACCGGTTATTGCGCAGTGGGCCGCCGATAAAGCCGGCACCAGTCGTAAAGCGGGATCAATCAGTATCAGAGATACTGATGATGCCGATATGTTGGTTATTAAATGGACCAATGGCTTCATTTCAAATTATCGGTGCGAAGTCCCCGATATCGTCGAAAAGGCAAAATTGCAGCCGTTTGAAACATTTGAAATTTTGTTTGAGACGGTCACTGTTGGCGACGCAACAGTAGATAATCTCTGGAAAGCATAAGCGAATTTGCATTTCCGGGCGGAGTGGAAACTCCGCCCGGGTAATATTATTTTAAGGCGGATTTACAAATGACTATGGTGCCTGATGATTCCCATGTACCTGATGAGCCAAATGAACCAGGTACGCCAAAAATTGAAACACCGGTAGAATGTACTGTTAAGGTCAACGGCAAAGAGCTCGTTCATAGCATTAAGTCGGTCAAACTCAAGCAATATATTAATGATCATCATGTGCTCAAAGTGACCATTAGCCCGGAAGATGGAGGCTATGAAGCTATTTCTGATCCGAATCCTTATATGAATATGCTTGGGCAATCGATATCTTTTGGAATTAAGCCCATTACCGACAAAATCGATGAGTCTTTAACTCTTGAATTTATTGGCATAATTACCGAGGTACGTTTCGAGAATGGTATCGATGATATTAATATGCTTATTCTTACGGCCAAGAGTCCAACCATTGCGATGGATGGCGCCAAAAGGAATTCATTTAGCACTGAGCTGACGGCCAGCGATGCGATCAGTTCAGTTTTAGGAAATTATCAGATTACTCTTGGAGAAATAGATGCAACTTCCAAGACAATGCCTTATTCTGTGCAATATCGAGAAACAGATTATGAGTATATCAAACGCCTGGCCGCAAGTGCCGGGAAATTTGCCTTTTATGATGGGAAAGAGTTTCGATTAGTTTCAGCCGGCAGTTCCAACGAGCATGAATTAAGGTGGAGAGAAAATTTGGGTTCATTCTCGCTGGGTCTGGGAACGGTTTCATGTAACTATAAAGGCTCATCTTATAATTATGAAGCAGATTCTTTGCATGAAGAGTCCACCGATACTGGTAACTCAAAAACGTCCTTATCATTATTTTCGAGAAAATCATTTGAGGTATCGGAAGAAATATATGGCGACCCCGGTTATTGGGATGATGTGGAAATGGTTCAAGATGCCAAGTCATTAGGAGATGTTTTGGATAATGAAAAAGCACGAGCGATGGGAAAAATGGTTAATGGCCACGGCTTTTCAATAATCCCTAGCGTCTCGGTTGGACATTGCGTGAAGATCAACCAAATGGGTGCTTTTAATGAGCAGTTCTGGGTGACCGAAGTTGTTCATATTTTTAGTAAAACCGGCAAATATCATAACCAGTTTAAATGCGTACCGCTTGATGTTGCTTATCCCACTAATCCGGCAACATTGAGCAAAACATTGGCCAAAATTCAAAGAGCCAAAGTGACTGATATTGTTGATCCGGATGGACTCGGGCGGATACAGGTTGCATTCATTTGGGATGACTCGGTTAAAATTTGGGCCAGATACGTCTCACTTCATGCCGGTGAAGATAGAGGATTTTACTGTCTGCCGGAAATCGACGATGAAGTTCTGGTTGTCTTTGAGGAGGGCGATCCAGATCGTCCGATCATCATTGGCTCGTTATATAATAAAACTCAGATACAACCCTTCTCAGCCGATGATGAAAATACATGCAAGATGTTTAAGACAAAAAGCGGCAATCAGATAATATTTACCGATGAATCAGGCGGGGAAAAAATTGAGATATCTCATGGCGATGGCAAAAATGCACTCATTTTGGATTTAAGCGGTCCTTCTATTACTATTCTCAGCGATGGCGGCGATATTACGTTAGAAGGCAAAAACATTACTCTAAAAGCTGAAGACGGCATAACTTTGGAGGCTGGGACAGATGTCAAAGTTGATGCTGGCGCAAATATGGAACTTAATGCAGGTGCCACTTCGAAGCTTGAAGCATCAGCGACGGTTGATATTAAGGGAGCTACCATCAATTTAAATTAAATAGATGGTGATGTAAATGGAATATTTGGCACTACCGTTTGTACTTCGCAATGGCTATCTTGGCCGGGCCGAAATATATGATTCAATCGCGCAATCAGTTGGTCTGATTCTATGCACGCGTCTGAAAATGTTACCGTTTGACAGAAAATATGGATGCGACATTTGGGAAAAAGAGTTTTCCGATGTGCAGACAATTAATAAGAGCGATATGCGCGCCAGTGTCAGAAATGCCATTTCCATATATGAAAAACGGCTGGATAATATCGCTGTTTCCTTTGCAGATATGTCCGATGGCAAACCGCATTCAATTGGGCTGGTTGCCAAGGTAACTGGAACATATTTCGACGGAAAATCAAAAAAAAGATTTGAGGCCAATTATAATGTGGGATAATACAAAGTAAATAATATGTCTGAAAATAAATCGTTATCGTTTGAACAGATATTTGACCAGATGCATCGGGAACTGCGAACCTGGAACCGTGATATTCCGGAGTCACCGGAGCGGTTGGATCCGATTTTAAAAATTATGATGCAGATGCATGCGCATCAACTGTTTCGTTTGGATCAACGAATTGATCTGGTATGGGAAAATGCGAGAAATTCATTGATTCGAACCGTTTGTCCCGAATCTGTCCGGTGGCCGGTTCCAGCAACAACCGTTATGAGCTGTGAGCCGGAGGATGCGGCGATCGAAGTTGATCAGCATACAAGATTTTTTTATAAAGAACAACGCGAGCGTGGCCAGACTTTCTTTTTCACCGCCCTGCGGAAAGAAAAAATTCTTTCAGCCGAAGTAAAATACAGTTTTTTGCACACCGGTAATGATTTTGTTGGTCTGGATATTCTGGCTGGGGGAGAAGATGTCTTTGGCGCTCCATCGGTGAAAAAAGTTTCAGCCGGTAACAACCGCTTGTATATCGCTATTGACTATGCGGGAGTTTTATCTAATTTTGCTGACACTGCGATTTTTATTAAAGGTAATCCCGATCTTTTAAAACAGATGCAGTGGAGTAATTGGTACCCCGGTTCTAATTATGGAACATTCCATGAAGACTGCGGTTTTTGCCCCGGACGGGGTAACACTCTTGAAAGCATGTTTTCCCAATCAAACGATCAGGTTGAATGGGGTAGCCTTCGCGCCACCAATGATCTGTTTCCTTCACTAATAAATAGTTTTGTTCGTTTGCCGGAACATTTTGTTTCCACGTGGGAAGTTGGCCCGCCCGATGCCAAATTATTGGATTTTATTAATCAGCAGGGGCATGCTTTGGCAAGCGAAAGCGGTAACCTGTTCTGGATTCGAATTGATCTGCCAGAAAAGGGAAGACAGGATGTTTTCACAGAAGAATTAAAGATATTATTTAATTGCTTTATTGTTGCCAACAAAAATGAACTAACGCTTTTTAAGCATACCGGCGGATATAAATTAATCGAAATCGAAGTCCCTGATAATCTGGAAAATATCCTTGGGATTAATCGCGTTGTCGATTCCAATGGTCGCGAATATAAGATACGTCATTTAGCCTCCGAACAGGATCAGGGCGTATATTCTCTTGAGGAACGGAAAAATAAACTTGTCTTATGGTTCGATTATACAAATGATATTGACCGTCCCCCGGATTCTATTACTGTTTATTATTCGGTCACGTCCGGCGTTAGCGCCAACGGGATCGATGCCGGAGTAATCACCGAGCTTTATGAAAGCCATCCTGGAATTGTTTCGGCCCAAAACGTTTTACCAACCGGCGGTGCAATCCCGGCTAAAACTGATGAGCAGATTGCAACCGAGGTGGCGGCCCGTTTGAGAAATCGTGACCGTGCTTTAAGTTTTACCGAAATTGCCAACTGGACAGCCGCATACGATCCCAGAATAAAGATGGCCGAATGTGCCAATTCAATTGAGCGGGCCAAAAGAGGCATTCGTCGTTGCATTCAGGTAACTGTTTTGGTCGATGCCGAGAAGTTTTATTCCGAAAGCGAAACCGAGTTATTGAAAGATAGACTAGGGCTTTATTTAAAATCAAGGGTTCCGGTTAATACTCATTTTACAATAAAGATTATTACAAAATGATTACCGCGAATACAATAATGCCCAATTTTTGCAATCGGCGTTTTCCATTTCATTTTACTACGGCGATGCATATTTTGAGAAAAATGGGTGTAAATCCCGAAATGATTGAAATTCTGGCTGTTGGCAAATATGAAAATTATAAAGGCGAGATAAGAGAGCAGGAGCCGGCTCCGAATACCAAATTAACGCCCAAAACAAAATTTGTCTTACAGGTTGGATATACCAGCGCTATTGATCTTATGCCATATCAGTTTTTTTATGGACTGGCCGGTATAACCGACCGGGCTTCCGATTGGGAAAATAGCGCCCGCCGTTTGATGGCGCCGTTTGACGCCGCCTTTATCAGATATATGGCTGCCGCATCTTATGAAAAGATGAAATTCAATTTCAATTTTATCGATGATAAACATCTGGCCAAGTATCTTGAACTGTATGATTTTGCCGGGGTTGATATCAGCGATCCGGCAACCGCAGCACGGTGGCAGGCGATTATGCCGAGTTTCCATATCTGGGCCGGAAATGCCGAAAAAATATCGAAAATCTTAAGATTTCTTTTTGGCGTCGATTTTATTATCAATGAATCTGTCCCAACCCGGCAAATAATTCCCGATGAATTGCAGTACAAACTTGGTTCGAAAAACAAAAGACTGGGGTATGAAACTATCGCAGGTCAATCTTTTGTGGAGTGTGATACATCCTATGAAGTGGTCATAAGAGGGATCGATAGAGAAGATGTTTCCGAATTATTGCCGGGAAAACAGTTGCGTAAAAAAATAGAAGCGGTTTTGGGATATTGCATGCCGGGAAACCTCGACTATAAAATCAGGATTGATGTTAACAAGGAAAAGACCCTACTTGGTGATAAAACAAATAAAGGATATTTGGGTTATAATACCTTTGTAAAGGATAAAGAATTTTACTAATATTTTTGTAATGAACTTATAAACTTGACATTGTTTGAATCAAAATGTAGATTCTTCGGAAGGTTTGAGGCAAGATAATGAGTGACTTAAACTTATATTCGGTTAACTGGCAGGATGGCATGCTTATAACGCAGCGCCATTTAATGGACCAGGAAAAATACTTTGAGGAGCTAACCAGATGGATGGCTCTCAATACAGGTTTTGGCTATGGTCTTGTTTCCAAATCGTCTGTCGGGAAGCCAGCGCTTAATCTAAATTTGACTGTTAATGGCAACATATTGCGGGTCGAGGTCAGCCGCTGTCAAGCTCTTACGCCGGGTGGGCATTATATTGAGATAAATGATACTTTAAATAATCCTCTCAAAGCGGACTGCCAGGTTGGAGATTCTCCCAAAATAGTCTATCTCGGAATTGATCCAAAAAATAAGGACAACTTTGGTGATGCCGATGCCGATGAGGAACTGCCGCGTTTGCCATATCGTGTTAACCGGTATCTTCTTTCTCTCGGAGAACCGCCAAATCTTCCAATTGAAAATTATATTCCTGTGGCCGAGCTCATCGTTTCCAACGGCGAGGTCAGCATATCTAATGATTATTATCCGCCTTGCGTAACAATTGCGGCCGGTGAACATCTGATGCAAAAAGCAGGCGATTTTAAGAATCGACTGGAAAACCTGTTATCGCTTTCTTCACGCGCATTTATGGCAATGGGATCTGATACATCGCTGACCGGCGAAAAAACAAATCTGCAGACCGCCTATCGAGATACGATGTACTTCCTTGTATATAATCTGGCGTCGATGTTGGATGAGTTTGCTGCCGGAAGACGGATGATGCATCCGCTGAAACTGATTATCAATATTAAAAAACTATTTAGAGTATTATCATCGCTTTTAAATATGCAGCCCGGCTTAAAAGATTATCTCAACGAGCGGTATTTTAGTAAAGAGCGGAAATCAGACATTGGTCAGTTTCTGGCATCGATTGATGGGTTTCTTCTAAGTGAATATAATCATCTTGATATCAGGGCGCAGATAAAAGTAATTGATACAATATTTGAAGAACTGCGTAGTATGATGGGCTTTTTGGCACAAACCAAACGGGAACAACTGGGTGATCAGGCGGTTGCCACTGATACCCTGACTTACCGAAGCAGGACTTATCGCTTGGCCGATTATGGTGCCATCAAAGTTGAGAATATCGGCGGTCTTAATTATTTAATGATCGAGATTTCCAAGCCGGCGCCGGTTTCGGATATTGTAATTATGATGTCCAAGGATCTCTTTGGTGATTCCGGCTGGGCCAGTATGCAGGTTCGGTTAGGGCTAAATGAGGCCAGAGGATTGGGCGAGACCGATCCGGTTGATATAGATGGAACAACCTTTGGAAATAAAGTGGCGTTACATCCACAGGATATGCTCCAGTCACAAGCGGTTAAGCAGATCACATTGATTTTCCGCGGAGCGGGTGATACCGACAAGTTCACAAATTTAGGAAAAACTGATCTTATAATTTATACATTGTAGCGACAGGATAAAACAGATGGCGTTAGAGATTGAATCATTTATAAATGACCTTTTTAACTATCTTGATATTTATAAAAACCGGCAATCGGAGTTTAAGACCGAAGCCTTTTTGCAGACCTACAACGGTGTTTCGGCGGTTTTTAGCACGCTGCGCCAACAGCGGGACGAGGCAGTTCGTGTTGACCTTTATTTCCTCGATAAAATAAAGGCGACACCCTTGGCCGATTCCGATCTTCGCGAGATAACTATCCAGATATTAATTACCTATTTTGAATCTGAAGCCGATACCGATGGCCAGACCAACAAAGCGTTCTCCTATTGTCGCGGGCTTCGTACCGTCAAGCAGGATGTGCCATTTTTTGAAAACTATCTGATGCCTCTTCTCCTGAAAGATAGAAGCCTTAATGATAATTTTAAACTAAACTCATTTTTACTCTATGAGATTGCTCGTTAGATCAATA
>DAOUVS010000081.1 GCA_030667525.1 Candidatus Zixiibacteriota bacterium
GTGGTTCCGGTTGGTTTGACCAAATATCGTAAAAACCTTCCTAACTTAAAATCTTATGATAAGCAAAGCGCGAATGAAATAATAGACCTGATCCATAGCAGTCAAAAGAATCTGCTCTCCAAATTAGATTCAAGAGTTGTTTATGCTGCCGATGAGTTTTATATCCAGGCGGAAAGATTACTTCCTAAACTTTACGAATATGAAGAGATGTCCCAATTTGAGAACGGTATCGGGATGATGCGCTATTTTTTAACCGATTTCAACCGTAAAAAAAGATTTCTTAAAGGCAAAAAACAGAAAAAAAGAATAGCGATTATTACAGGAGTTTCTGCATATTCCATTCTGAAAGATAAAGTGATTGGATATTTAAGAAATGAAATGGGATATAAAATAGGCATATACCGGGTTGAAAATAAATTTTGGGGTTCGAATGTGACCGTTAGCGGATTACTCACCGGATGCGATATTTTAACCTGTCTGAAGCAAATAAATAATTTATATGACATTGTACTACTGCCACCAAACTGTTTGAATAGCGATGATCTTTTTCTTGATGATATCTCTTTTGGTGAATTGGAAAGTAAGGCAGGGATACCGATCAAAATCGGGTCATATAGTATGGTTGATACGATAAGGGAGTTTATAAATTGAATATTCCTCTGGTAGCAATAATTGGTCGTCCCAATGTTGGGAAATCATCTCTGTTTAATCGTTTTTTGCAGAGGAGGCTGGCGATAGTTGATGATACTCCGGGTGTCACCCGAGATCGAAATTATGGTCTCTGCGATTGGGCCGGGCGTGAGTTTTATCTGGTTGATACCGGTGGTATGATTCCCGGTTCCAAAGGTGCTATTGAGAAAATGATTTTGGCTCAAGCCGAAATAGCGATAGCCGATTCGGATCTGACGGTTTTGGTAGTTGATAATCAAACCGGTCCGGACAGCACCGAACAGAAAATAGCCAAACAGTTGTTGAAATCGGGCAAGAACACCATAATTCTGGCCAATAAAATTGATGATATAATAAGCGAACATGAGCGCTTTCAGTTTTCACGGCTTGGATTGGGTGATCCTCTCGCCGTTTCTGCAACAGCCGGACTTGGTATCGGGGAAGCGCTGGATGAAATTGTCGGACATTTGCCTCAAGTAGGAAGTATGGAGCAGGAGTCTGACGCCATACGGATAGCGATTATTGGCCGTCCGAATGTTGGCAAGTCATCGTTTATCAATAAACTGATCGGCGAGGAGAGAGTGATTGTGTCGCCAATTCCGGGAACAACTCGTGATGCGGTCGATACTCCTTTTGAATTTGAGGGCCGTAAGTACATTTTGGTAGATACCGCCGGCTTAAGAAAAAAGGCCAAAGTCAAAGATGCTATTGAATATTATACCACCCTGCGAACGTTACGGGCTATCGAGAACTGCGACATTGCATTGATTCTGGTCGATGCCTCCGAAGGCCTGAATGTTCAGGATTTGAAAGTTATCGAAGATGCCGCCAATGTTCGACGGGGAATGGTTATGGCGGTTAACAAATGGGATCTGGTCGAAAAAGATACCCATACCGCTGATATATTTTCGTCGCAAATAAAAGAATACGCTCGAACGCTTTCATATATTCCGAATATATATATCTCCTGCTTGACCGGTCAGCGTGTTGTTAAAGTTTTACCACAGATCGACAAGGTTTATAAGAGCTGGAACCAGGAGATACCAACTTCCGAACTTAATAACTTTCTTGAAGATATCGTCGAAAAAAGTCAACCGGCAGCTGTCAAGGGAAAACATATGAAGCTTTACTATGTTACCCAGACGGGAGTTAAGCCTCCCACCTTTCTATTTTTCTGCAACTATCCGCAATTGCTTCAGAAAAATTATATCCGCTATATTGAAAATCAGTTGCGAGACAAATACGATTTTGACGGTGTTCCGATCAGGATTAGATTTAAAAAACGGTAATAATCTGATCACTCGGGTGTTTTTACTAAAAATCTAAAACTTTTGAAAATATTCAGGTTATTTATTCTCTTAAATAACTTATCTGTCAAGGAATTAGCGGATTTGCCGAAAATTCCTATATGGAAGCTATTAACTCATCTAAAGATAGAATTTTTGAGCTCGAATCAAAGCTTGAGAAAAGCCGCCTGAAGGTCCACGATTTGGCGACTATGGGCACGCTGATTGCCTCAATCCTTGATATTGATACAATCCTCTCAGTTGTCATGGAGATGTCGATCCGAATGGTTGACGGTGAGGTTGGACTAATTCAACTTTATGAGAACGATGAATTATGTTCCAAAATAAGCTGGGGTGTTGATGATATGCTGGTAAAAAGCATTATCTACGAGGATGACCTTGATATTTCCAGTCACTGTTTTAAAAATCAAGAATCAATTGTATACAATGGCTTTAATATGGAATTACCCCATGGACTCAATATTAATAGTGTCATTGCCGTCCCGATAAAATCTCGTGCGCGATGTCATGGAGTGGTAGTAATAATTAACAATACCTCCGGCGAAAATTTTACTGAATCGGAAAAATTCAATCTGGAGATGCTGATTAATTTCGCCGCAGTTGCCATTGATAATTCTATTCTTTTAAAAGAATCTTTGGCCAAACTAAAAATGGAACAGGAACTGTCAATTGCACGGCAGGTGCAAAATGCGATTCTCCCTGATGGAAAGATTGAGATAAAGAACATTGAATTCTCGATGATTTACGAGCCAGCCAAAGAAGTTGGCGGCGATTTTTATGATATCCTAAAAAATAATGAAAAAGAATTTCTCGTGATAATCGGCGATGTCTCCAATAAGGGTGTCCCTGCTGGATTGGTGATGGCTGCTTCGGCGGCAATTATAAAAGCCGAATTACGGAATAATCCGGCTATTGCACTGTCGGATCTGATGAGCCACCTGAATAATCTTTTGTGTGATGGTATTATTAAGAGTCATGATATGTTTGTTACCTTGTTTATTGCCCGATTTGATCTGCAATCAACAAAAGTCTCTTACTGTAATGCCGGGCATGTTCCACCGCTTTACTGGTCAACCGCCAAAAACGAAGTTGTTGAACTTCGTTTGGGTGGAACTTTTGTTGGGCAATTTCCTGATATACCTTACAAAGAGGGCGAACTCCCGATCAGTCGGGGAGACAGACTATTTGCCTTTACCGATGGGTTAACCGAAGCCGAAGATGTTAATGGTAATTTTTTCGGCACCGAACGGGCGCGGAAAATATTTATATCCAATAAAGAACTCCCGGCAAATCTGTTCTGCGACGATGTCAAAAAATGGGCCGACCGTTTCCGTGAGGGAACCAAACAAGAGACTTTTGATGATTTTACTATTTTTGAACTTAAAATTGGCGCCATATAGATAATATGAGTTTTATTAAACTTACATATAGTTCGGTAATCAAATCAGAACAATATATGTATGATGATGTCAAAACCTTCCTTGTCGATAAAGGTATCGACGCCATGCTGATAGGCAACATCATGTTATCAATATCTGAGGCTTTTACCAACGCCTTGTTACATGGCAATCAATCAGATCCGAATAAATCTATTCATATCTCAATCACTACTAATAACGATGAGATAACTGCCGATATAATAGACGAAGGCAGCGGAGCCGTGGAACATCTTGGAAACGATGAGATAGTAGATCTCTGGCAGGAAGGTGGCCGCGGTATGATGCTGATTAAGAGAATGTCCCGCGAAGTTGCTTTCAGCAAAAGTATTATAACAGGTGGTACGCAGGTTACAATAAAGTTTGATCGTAATAAGTACAAACAAAAAATGGAACAAAATATTTAGTAATAAACTGGAGGAGAAAATGGAATTAACTCGTAGAGATGCAGATATGGTTGCTGTTTTATCATTATCCGGACGCCTCGATCTGGCCAATGGCAACAAACTTAAAGACGAGATCAAGACTGTTTTAGACAGTGGCAAAAATGCCGTTCATCTTTGCATGAAAGATCTTGAATTTGTTAATAGTTCCGGTCTTGGAGCAATGGTTTCGATAATGAAAGAAATCCGTCTTCGCCGTGGACGATTGACCTTATCCGATATGGCCGATTATGTGCGTGAAGTTTTTGATATTACGCAATTATCACATATCTTTGAAATATTCCCGACCGAAGAAGAAGCTCTTCACTCATATCAAACGGCAGCACAGATATAGCAATATAATCGGGAGGGAATCGATATGGAACGAAAAAATATTCTAATTGTAGATGATGAGTTATTAATCAGGGATTTGTTGTACGATTTCTTTTCCGAAAAAAACTGGATTGTCTCGGTTGCCGATTCCGGCAGCAAGGCACTTGAATTGCTAAAAACAAGACGATTCGACTTGGCACTGATTGACCTAAAAATGCCGGAGATCGACGGGATTGCGTTAATAAAATCTATCAAGGCGCGTTATTCGTCTCTGCCGATTGTTATAATTACGGCGTTCCCCAGTTTCGAGACAGCGGTTGAGGCCCTCAGGTTAAAAATCGATGATTATATAACCAAACCATTTAATATCAATAGACTGTTTAAAACGGTTTGTGAAATTTTAAAGAATCCAATAGACCAACCGGATATTATCCCGACAGAAAAATATTAATCCGAACCTATTAACTGTCTGCCGCATTATTTCCGGATTATTAAATATCAAATACCGAAACAGGTTTCTCCTATTATCAAACGGTATATATAAAGTATAATAATATTTTTTTGTTGATTATTATCTTCATATAAAATATTATCCCTTAACTTTAACAGGGGTGAGCTGTGACGGAAGAAGACGGTATTGGGACGGTGGAAAAATCAGATGAAGTGGGGCAATTTACCGAAACCTATTCATCGTTCAATAAAATAATTAACAGTCTGCAAAGGCAATATCTATCACTAAAAGATACCTATACCGAACAAAGCGAACAATTACAGTCGGTAAATAAATCTTTGCAGTCAATGGTTGGCGAAAATCGCGCCGTTACTGAATTCCTAAACAGTATCTTAAATTCGCTCTCATCGGGTGTTATTGCAGTCAATCGCTCCGGTCTGATAACTCATATCAATCCCGCGGCAAAAAATATTCTGGGGTTGTCCGATGGTCGCCGCCAATATTATGGCCTCCCATGTGAAGAAATTATCAAACCGGTTAAGCAATCCGAATATTCTGCTGCCAAAACTGTAAAAAGCGGGCAGACCTTTGATAATGTTGAAAAGAAAATTGAGACATTCCAGGGGAATATTCTAACCCTTTCAGTATCTACTTCGGTTCTTCAAAATGATTCTGGTGAGATTGTCGGAGCAGTTGAGCTTTTTTATGATATCTCCAAATTAAAAAAAATGGAAGAACAACTGACACAAATGAAAACGTTGGCTTCTTTGGGTGAGATGGCGGCATCAATCGCCCATGAGATTCGTAATCCGCTGGTTGGAATTAGTGGGTTTGCTTCTCTCTTGGCACGTGATCTGGGAGATAACGATCAGCTAAAAGATATGGCTAAGAAAATTGTTAGTGGTGTCAACAGTATTAATAAAACAATTCAAACCCTTCTTGAGTTCGCGCGACATCAGAAAGTTCATAAAGCAACAGTTGATTTGTCAGCTTATCTTGGAATTGTTCTTGAAAATTTTTACACCGAATACGGATTGGACGAATCAGAGAATCGTATCTCGAGCGAGCATGCCTCACAAATAAATGTATCGGTCGATCTTGATCGCCAGCTGTTTCGCCAGGCGTTATATAATTTAATAAAAAATGGTTTGGATGCCGGTGGAGAGAAGGCTCATTTAAATATCAGGTGTTACGAAGTGCCTGTCTCTCATGCACAAAAAAAATACGGATCAATTCTGGAGCTTTCAGGGACAGAGACTCTGGCGAAAATTGAAGTTGAAGATAACGGACCGGGAATCCCCCCAAGAGATATAAATAAAATATTTTCGCCGTTCTATTCCAAAAAGGAAAACGGCACCGGCCTTGGATTGGCGATAGCATGGAAAATAGTAAAGGCGCACGGAGGCGATATCAGCGTTAAATCGACAGTGGGAAAAGGAACCAAGTTTACAATTGTTTTACCGGCCCGATCTGGAAAACAAATGGAGAATAAAATATGAAAATGAATATACTTGTTGTCGATGACGACCAGCTTGTCAATGATTTTTTGGCCGAAGCATTATCACGAACCGGACATAATATTGACACCTGCTTATCGGGTGAAGATGCTTTGGAAGAATTGGCTGACAAGAGATATGACATGCTTGTCTCTGATATTAAAATGAAAGGGATCGATGGCATCACCTTATTAAAAGAAGCTAAAAAAATACAGCCGGAAATTGTTGCGGTGATGATGACCGCTTATGGAACTGTTGAGAATGCCGTAGATGCCATGAAATTGGGTGCTTATGACTATCTTTTGAAGCCGGTATCACCCGATGCCATTGAATTACTTGTCGCCAGAACATCTGAATTGATTGCGCTAAAAAAAGAGAATAAACAGTTGCGGGCCGATATGGCGAGTCGCTATCAAAATATTGTTGGTAAATCGGATAAGATGAAAAAGATATTTGAACTTATCGAATCGATGGCCGACGCCCGTTCAACCGTAATGATCACTGGTGAATCAGGAACAGGTAAGGAACTGGTCGCACGAGCGGTTCATTACGCTTCATCGCGTCAGGATAAACCATTTATAAAATTGAATTGTGCCGCACTGCCGGAAAATCTGGTTGAATCCGAACTTTTTGGATATGAGAAAGGTGCTTTCACCGGAGCAGTCAGACAACATAAAGGAAGATTTGAGCTGGCCGACACCGGCACCCTTCTGCTTGATGAAATCTCTGAAATCCCGCCGGGACTTCAGGCAAAGCTTTTGAGGGTTCTTCAGGAAAAAGAATTTGAAAGAATCGGTTCCGGGACAACAATTAAAGTTGATGTCAGAATAATCGCCACCTCTAACCAGAACCTAAAAGAGGCGATCAGTAAGAAAAAATTTCGCGAGGACCTGTTTTATCGACTGAATGTGATACCGATTGGTGTTATTCCGTTACGCGAGCGTTTGGAAGATATCCCGCTTTTGACCAATCACTTTATAGAAAAATATAATGTAGAGAACAATAAAGAAGTCAAATCGGTCGATGACGCAGTTTTCAGGCTGTTTATGAAATATCATTGGCCCGGCAATGTTCGTGAACTTGAAAATTATATTGAGCGGGCAGTAGTGACCTCGCCGAATAATCATCTTGTTCGGGGAGATTTCCCGCCCGAGTTGGCGCTGGGCAAATTAGGCGATCAGATAAATAGTATCGATTCAGGGATAACTCTGGCCGAAGGCGAAAAATACCTTATTTTGAAAACGCTTGAAAAGTGTAATGGAAATAAAACCAGAGCGGCCGAACTGCTTGATATTACGCCGAGGACCATACGCAATAAATTATCTGAGTATGAGATAACCAATTCGGATTAAAATATTTGCTTCAAAATCTGTTTTTTGAGGCTATAAACTGTTTCTGCACTTCATAATTCATCACAATTGCCGATATTTTATATGATTGGGCGAAAAGCCTATTCAAGGAAGATTAACATATTTTCGCTTTTGGGCGATAGGGATATTATGGATTTTGCTACAATTGGCGGTCTGATAATCGGCATAGGTGCAGTGATTGTCTCTTTCCTGATGGAAGGTGGCCATTTGGGTATGATATTGCAGGCACCTGCTATGATTATTGTCATTGCTGGCACCATTGGGGCTAGTTTTATTACCACTTCGGTAAAAACAATTCTTCGTATCCCCAGCTACCTCAAGCTGGCCTTGTTCGGTGGTAAAGACAATTCGCTTAATATTATTTCAATGATTGTTAAAATGTCGGAAAAAGCCCGTATGGAGGGAATCCTTGGACTTGAAAATGATATGAAATATGTCCGGGACCCATTTTTTAAAAAGGCTGTTCAGCTTGTCATTGATGGCACAGAAATAACGGTTCTCAGGTCAGTATTAGAGACGGAAATAGCTTATATCGAAGAGCGCCATAAAAAGGGAATTGCGTTGTTTCAGAAGTTGGGTGGTTTTTCACCGACGCTTGGTATTATTGGGACAGTTTTAGGATTGATACACACGCTAAGTAATGTTTCCGAACCAGATCGAATGGCGACTGCTATTGCCGGTGCCTTTATTGCGACTCTCTGGGGGGTAGCGCTGGCGAATCTGGTTTATCTTCCATTAAGCGACAAACTCAGATTGCGCCACGAAGAAGAATTGGCCAGTCTTGATCTGATTATGGAAGGTGTTATTTCAATTCAATCGGGTGATAATCCGCGCATAGTTAATACGAAACTGATGTCTTTTGTTTCACCTGATCTGCGAAGTGAGAAAATTTAGGATGCCTCGCCGTAGAAAATATGATGACCACGAGAATTTGGAGCGGTGGCTTTTAACCTATGCCGATTTAATCACATTACTGCTTGCGTTTTTTATCGTTATGTATTCAATGTCTCAGGTTGATTCCAAAAAATTCGGAAGGATGTCTGATGCCTTATCCGGTGTTCTCAAGGGCGGGACAGTTATATTAAGGAAGGGCACAAACATTGGTATTATGCCGGGTGGCGGTGTTTTAAAAACAGCAGTACTAAAATCTATCGGCGAATCGATTGAGAACGATTTTATGGGAAAAGGAAACGAGAAACTGGTCAACACCGAAGTTTCCGAGCGCGGATTGGTTATTCATATTATGGAATCGGCTCTGTTTCAGGTCGGTTCGGCTGATTTATCTGATAAGGCAATTGAGACTCTCAGGGTTGTTGCAGAATACTTGAAACCGCTTCCAAATCATATTCGAATTGAAGGTCATACCGATAATCGACCAATTAAAACATTAAGATACCCTTCAAATTGGGAACTATCATCGGCGCGAGCTACCGAGGTTGTAAGATATTTTATTGATCATCATGAGGTCAGTCCAAACGAAATATCGGCTCTTGGTTATGGCGAATTTAGACCATTGGCGTCAAACAATACCGAAGATAATCGGGCCAAAAACCGGCGGGTTGATATTGTTGTTATGACCATGGAAATTACCGCCACAGAGCCGACCTCACAGTTTTATAATTCGAATTAATATCAAAGGCGGAAAAATATTTCCGGCCCAAAGGTATCATTTTCCACAACAATACTTATTCAAACGACTTCAATATCTCTTAACATCCTGTTTAATAACAAGTTAATCATATTATTCATTTTTGGCACCGGCATTGCTTTTCACTTGTTCGGATAATGATATGTCAGAAGTTATAAAAAATATAGTGTTTAACAAAGTAGGTGTTCCGCTTTACCGGTCTTTTCTGAATATGGCTTCAGCCCGGCACAAACTGATTGCCGGAAATCTGGCCAATATTTCAACTCCGGGTTACAAAAGCAAGGACATCGATTTTCATGGTGAACTAAACAAAGTTGTTAATGATAAGGGCCATTTAAAGGGCAAGATGACCCATGCGGCACATCTTCCGGTCGGTCGTTCACATCTTAGGGGGCCTGATATAATTGTCAACAAGTCCAGGAATGGAAACGGTATCAATAATGTTGATGCTGACACCGAAATTGCCAATCTGGCTCAAAACCAGATTTATTACAGTATTGGTGCCAGACTATTGGCCGGTAAATTTCAGGGATTACGAAGCGCCATTAAAAGTAAGTAGAGGTTTATAAATGTCCGGTTTATTTAGTTCAATTGAAGTCTCAGCATCGGGAATGACTCTGCAGCGACAAAAAATGGATGTCGTCGCACAGAATATTGCCAATGCCGAAACGACCAAAACTAAGGACGGTACCCCGTACCAAAGAAAAAGAATTATTGTTTCCGAAGCAGAGGAATCGGTTCCCTTTAGAACCGCGATGGCCGATGCCCGAACAAAGTTATCACGGACAAACAGCAGACATCTGGTTAGCAGTCCCAAACATTCCAATGCTAATCTGGAAATTTCTAAAGCGAGTGCCAATGAAATCAATGACCCGGCCAGCTCTTTCCGCCTGGTTCATGATCCCGATCATCCCGATGCCGATGAAGAGGGATTCGTGAAAATGCCGGATATTGAAATTGTTAATGAAATGGTTGATATGATGGCCGCCTCGCGGGCCTATGAAGCAAATACGATGGCTATTTCGACAGCCAAAGAGATGGCCAAGAACGCTCTTGAAATATAATTGGAAGGATAGATAGATGAAGATTAATTCAATAGGAATCAATGCTTATCAGGAAATGGCCGGCAGAGCGCAGGCCAACAAAAAACCGGTTGAAACAAATATAACTAATCAGATTCAGAAAACTGAAAAGATTCAGATCCCAAGTCGGATTAATCGGATCGGTTCCGATTTGTCAATTAAGCTTGAAGGTGAAGAATATGCAGATATGCTGTCGCCAGAGGAAAAACAGGCATTGGAACTTCTGTTTGAAAAGTATGGTGATAAGCGAGGAATTACAAATTCAAATGCAGCCAATCGAGCAGGATTGGGAACATTTGTGGATGTGAAATTATGACCAATGGAATTGGACAGATAGGCCGACTTATTCCTGCTCTACAGCAGGGAAGCGAAATCAAAGGCGGTTCGGCAGCGAATGAACCTGATGGGAAATTCACCGATGTTTTTGGCAAGCTTATTAATTCGGTTAACTCTATCCAGCAAGAATCGGCTCAGGCACAGGAGTTGTTGGCAACCGGTGAGGCTGCCGACCTTCATCAGGTGATGATTGCTGTTGAAGAAGCTGGAATCACTATGGATCTCTTTTTGGAAATTAGAAATCGGTTATTAGAAGGATATCAATCGCTTGTAAAAATGCCTATGTAAATAACTATTTGAATAATTCTGCCATAGGATCGGCTGATATTAATAAATAGGAATTGTAATGGAATATTTTAAGGAATTGTCTACTAATATTTCCGAATTCGTTCGGAAAATGTCTCCCAGCCAGGTAATAATGCTGATTGGTGTTTCGCTGAGTATTATTGTCGGCCTTTTCGTTACCGCCAGTTGGATTGGTGGTGAAATCAATTACTCAGTTTTATATTCTCAAATGGATCCATCCGAAGCTGGTGAAGTGGCCGCCTATCTTAATGAAAATAGCAAACCGCATAAGCTTACAGATGGTGGACGAACCATCCAGGTACCGTCCGATGAAGTGTACAGCCTGAGAATATCGCTGGGCTCGGAGGGATTGCCCCAATCGGGGAATATTGGTTATTCTATTTTTGACCAATCAAATTTGGGAATGACTGAATTTTTGCAAAATCTCAATTTCCGTCGGGCTCTGGAAGGCGAATTGATGAAAACAATTATGCAGCTGAACAATGTTCAGGCCGCTCGAGTGCATATTGTGATGCCGAAAGATCGCCTTTTCAGACAGGATAGAAAAGAGGCGACCGCTTCAATTGTCTTAAAATTGAAAAAGAAGGGTGGGCTGGATAAATCGCAGTTATCCGGAATTACACATCTGGTGGCCTCATCGGTTGAAGGTTTGAAACCGGAAAATATTTCTATTGTCGATTATCATGGAAACCTTCTTTCGTCGGCGATTGAAACAGACGTTCTGGCTGGCCTGACCACTTCGCAATTGGAAGTCAGGAAGAATGCAGAA